>NZ_FOXB01000004.1 GCF_900115615.1 Hydrogenimonas thermophila
ATATTGTGCAGTGTAGATTTTGAAGGCATTTTAACTTCATCTTTTTCGAAAATCTCTTTTAACACCGGATTATCTTTATTGTATATCATCCAGCCAAAAATCTCTTTAAATGTAGTATTCCCTTTTAATAGTGCAAATATCACCATAAATAGTACTTCTGCTAGGGGATACTCTACTTTTCCTATATCTACTCTATAGTCTGGTATTGTCATTAGTGATTCAAGCAATGTTTTTGCCTTTGTGTATCGTTTCATAGTTGACTCCTCGTTTTTGAGTCAACTAAAGCAAAAACCTTTCCAAAATTATACATTTAAGAATTATTTAAAATTTCATTGGATTTGGCTGTTCTTCCTGCAGTATAGTTGAATTATTCAGCAATTATAGAGGTGCTGTAAGATACAATATCATCTAAAATTTTAACGACATTAGGTTTTTTAGAGGTAACCTTTGTAATATATGTCGGTTTTTAAGGAGAGGTGAGTGATCATTAGTGTACCTGCAACCAGTGCCAATCTAGGTCCAGGATTTGACTCTTTGGGACTTTCTTTGTCACTGCGAAATCGTGTTCACATTCAGCCCTCCAAATTTTTTAGTGTATCAATTAAGGGAGAAGGGGCAAATAATCCACGCCTAAAAGGCAATAATCTTTTTATTAATATTTTCAATGATCACTACACCCATTTGACAGGAAAACGAGGAGTTTTTAGGTTTAGATTTTATAATCAAATACCATTGTCTCGTGGGCTAGGAAGCTCTTCAGCAGTAATCGTCAGTGCAATTGCATCTGCTTATAGTGCTGCAGGAGTCAACATTAGCAGAAGAAAACTTTTAAATCTAGCTCTACATTATGAGCATCACCCAGACAATATTACTCCTGCAGTAATGGGTGGTTTTAATGTTTCGGTTGTTGAAAATAATAAAGTTTACAGTCAAAGAAAGAGAATTCCAGGATATCTTAAGGCAGTTGTGGTCATTCCAGATAAACCAATCTCAACAGCTCACTCACGAACAACTTTGCCAAGAAGTTATCGTAAAGATGATGCCATATATAATTTAAGTCACTCATCATTGTTAACAGCTTGTTTTTTTAATGAGTCTTGGGAGATGTTAAGAATAGCTGCACGTGATAAATTTCACCAAGTAGCTCGTATGAAAAATCTACCAGAACTGTTTGATGTGCAAAAGCTTGCGATTGAAAACAATGTTTTAATGAGTACTCTTTCAGGTAGTGGATCAACCTTTTTCAATATGGTTTATAAAGAGGATGCCAAGCCTCTTTTGGAAAAATTTCAGGCACGTTTTCCCTCTTTTCGTTGTGCAATTTTCGATTTTGACAACGATGGGGTTCTGTTTAGAGATTAATTTTGGTATAATTTCACGATTATGTCCGATCCGGTTAGAATGTGCATCCATTGCCGCGGCCGCTTCTTGCAGGCTCAGCTTATACGGCTACAGTGTCAAAACAATCAGATACAACCATATCAAGGGTATGGCAGGAGTTTTTATATCTGTCATAGCTGTATCAATGATAAAAAGCTTGCCAAACGGCTTGCAAAGCAGTGCAATAACAAAACATATCTAACAATCGAATTGGGCGAACATATTAAGGAGATGGTAGCGAATGGGTAAAGTAAGAATCCATGAAATAGCGGATGAACTGGGGATTAAAAGCAAAGAAGTTGTAGAGAAGGCCAGGGAGTTGGGACTGGATGTCAAAACAGCTTCAAGCGGTGTCTCTCCGGAAGATGCGCAGAATATTGTCAATTTTGTAATGACAGGAGAGCTTCCAGCATCAGCAGCTCCGAAAAAATCTCCGGCGCCCAAAAAGGAAGAGAGAAAAAAAGATTTGACCGATAAAAAATCTGTTAAAACTGAGAATATAAATAGAACTTCTGAAAGTACTTCAAAAGCCGGAGTAAAAAAAGATAACGATAAAGTTAAAAAAAGCAAACCAGTCTCATCTAAATTTGATAAAAAATCAGAAACAAAAAGTGTAAATAAAGAGAGAAGTCAAGATTCAAAGCCAAAAGGTGATAAAAAATCTACACTTAAAGAGAAATCTTCAGAGTCTAGTTCAGAAAAGAGTGAAAAGAGAGAAACATTAGGACAAGCCTCTGCAAAACGAAGACGTGGAATTTTTATAGTTAAGAAAAAACGTCCTAAAGTAGAACCTATAACTGAAGCACCAGTTATCAAAAAGAGTGAAATTGGTAAAGAGAATCGTGTAATAGCTGCAGTTGATGAAACAATAGCTGCAAAAAAAGCTAAGAAAAAAGCAAAAAAAGCTACACCAGCTCCTAGCTCAAAAGAGACAGGTGTTAAGCTTAATCTTTTAGAAGACAGAGATATTGGCGGAGTAAGTGTAGATTACACTACTGAAGAGATTGTTTTACCAGATTTTAGTGAAGAGCTTCGCATTATGGAAGAACCAAAATCTCCATCGACATTAAAGCCTGAGCTTCCAAAACAAAAACAGCCTGTTGGTCGTCGTGGAGCACAAAACAAGGGAAAACGAAGCGTGAGCAGAACAGTGCCTAAGAAGCGTCAGAAAAAAGTTGAAAAAAATGAGTCAGCACCATCTATAGTAAAAATTCCTGAAGACTGTCGTGTATATGAGTTTGCTGAAAAAGTAAACAGAACAACTGGAGAGGTAATCAAGATTCTCTTTGGTCTTGGTAAGATGGTTACTAAAAATGACTTCCTAGAAAAAGATGAGATAGAGATTCTTGCAGATGAGTTTGGTGTAGAAGTTGAAACTATTAATCCATTGGATGAGCTAGATTATGTATCAATATATGATGCAGTTGAAGATGAATATTTAGAAGAGAGACCTCCTGTTATTACAATAATGGGTCACGTTGACCATGGTAAAACCTCTTTATTAGATAAAATTCGTGAATCAAAAGTTGCTGAACGCGAAGCAGGTGGTATAACTCAGCATGTAGGTGCTTATCAAGTTGAAAAAGATGGAAAAAAGATAACATTTATAGATACACCTGGACATGAAGCATTTACAGAGATGCGTGCTCGTGGTGCACAAGCTACGGATATTGTAATTATTGTTGTTGCCGCTGATGATGGTGTAAAGCCTCAGACAGTAGAAGCATTAAACCATGCAAAAGCTGCTGATGTTCCAATGATCATAGCTATTAACAAAATAGATAAACCTGATGCAAACCCTGATATGGTTAAATCACAGCTTGCAGAGCTTGGATATATGCCAGTTGATTGGGGTGGAGAGTATGAGTTTGTTGAAGTTTCAGCAAAATCAGGGCAGGGGATTGATGACTTGCTTGAAACTATTATTCTTCAAGCAGAGATTATGGAACTTAAAGCAAATCCAAATAGACGTGCCAAAGCAATTGTTATTGAGAGTTCACTAGAAAAAGGTCGTGGACCAGTAGCAACTGTAATTCTTAAAAATGGTACATTACGTGTAGGTGACAATGTTATTTGCGGACGTACATTTGGACGTGTTAGAACAATATTAAATGACCTTGGAAAGCAGGTAAAAGAGCTTGGACCAAGTGATCCTGGAGTAGTTGTTGGTTTGGGAGAAGTTCCTGATGCTGGTGAGATAATGGTTGCTATGGATAGTGACAAGCAGGTGCGTGAATTGGCTCAAAAACGAGCAGAGTATCTGCGTCAAAAAGAGTTAAGCAAGAGTACAAAAGTTACTCTTGATGAGCTTGGAAACCTCATTGCTGAAGGTAAAATCAAGTCACTACCTGTCATTGTAAAAGCGGATGTTCAAGGATCTCTTGAAGCTATTAAAGGAAGTCTTGAAAAACTTAAGAATGAAGAAGTTAAGATAAACATTATCCACTCTGGAGTAGGCGGAATTACTGAAAGTGATGTTTCATTGGCAAATGCAGATGAAAATGCCATCATTTTAGGTTTCAATGTTCGTCCTACTGCTTCAATCAAACAGAAAGCAAAACAGCAAGGTGTTGAGATAAAAACATACTCGATCATTTATGATTTGATTGATGATGTAAAAGCACTTCTAAGCGGCTTGATGAGTCCGGTAATAAGCGAAGAGGGAATAGGACAAGCTGAAGTAAGAGAGACATTTACTGTAGCTAAAGTTGGAACTATTGCTGGATGTATTGTAACTGACGGTGTAATCAGAAGAAATGCAAAAGCAAGACTTATTCGTGACGGTGTTGTAATTTATGATACAAAAATAAGCTCATTGAAGAGATTTAAAGATGATGTCAAAGAGGTTGGTAAAGGTTATGAGTGCGGTATGATGCTTGAAAACTTCAATGACATTAAGGTTGGTGACGTAATAGAAGCTTATGAAGAGAAAGAGGAGAAAGCTACTTTATGACACCAGAAGAGATAAAGCGAAAAAGAGCCAACTCTATTCTGCGTGAACTGATTCCAGAGGCACTCTCTGGGCTTGCTGATGAACAGCTAAGAGGACTAACTGTAACTGAAGTTGTCTGTAGCAAGGGACGCAGTGATGCAGATGTATATTTAGACCCTACCGGAATTGATGAAGATGAACAGCGTGTTATTCTTAAAAAATTAAAAAAAGTAACTCGTGGTCTTGAGGCTTACTGCCTCAAAGCTGAGGGTTGGTACAAATCACCAAAATTTCACTTTAAATTTGATCAGGAGCTTGATCGTGTCAAGCGTATGGATGAGTTGTTTGCAAAAATAGAGAAAGAGTTAAACGGATGAGTGTAGAAACTGAAGTTAAAAAAGTTGTTGAGTCTCATGGCGCAGAACTTTATGATACAGAAGTAGCTAATGAAGATGGACATACAATATATCGTGTCTATATTTTAAAAGAGGGTGGAGTAGATCTTGACCTATGTGCTGACATAAGCAGAGATCTCTCTCCAATGCTTGATGTTTACCCTCCTGTCAGTGGACAATACTATCTTGAAGTAAGCTCTCCAGGAGTTGAGCGAACACTTAAAAAGCCTGAACATTTTGAAAAATCTGTTGGTGAAAAGGTTTATTTGAAATTGAGTTCTGGTGATAAGGTTAAAGGCAAACTTCTTGGTTTTGAAGATGGTGAAGTGATTCTTGAAACTTCTCATGGTAAAGAGCATTTTCCTCTAAATGAGGTTCGCAAAGCCCGTACCTATTTTGAATGGTAGCTTTAAACCACTCCTTTTTTATGCGCCTTGCAATTAGTGAGGCGTGGAAATATCAACTTCTTACATACCCTAATCCTGCAGTTGGTGCTGTTGTTGTTGGCTCTAATGGTGAATTGCTTGCTGTTAATGCACATCAAGAGGCTGGCAAAGCACATGCTGAAGTTTTAGCCATTCGAGATGCTTATGTTAAATCAAGCGGTGATTGTGAGCTTGCTAAATGTGATGATGCTCATATACTCCATAGTGAACTTGCCAAACGAGCAGGAACACTCTTCTTTCAATCAACTATCTATGTTACTCTTGAACCTTGCAGTCATACAGGAAAAACACCTGCTTGTGCTGATTTAATCTCTAAACTTGGATTTAAACGGGTTGTAATTGGTGCTATGGATCCAAATCCAAAAGCGGCAGGTGGTGCTGAGCGTTTAAAGCATAAAGGTATAGAGGTTATTACAGGCATTGAAAGAGAAGCGTGTGAAGTGCTAATAGAGCCTTTTTTAAAGTGGCAAACAGAAAGATTTATTTTTTTAAAATTGGCTCAATCTATGAATGGTGTAATTGACGGTGGCATTATTAGCTGTGAAAGTTCAAGAGTCTGGGTACATAAAGTAAGAGATAAAATAGATCTTTTAGCAATTGGCGGAAATACAGTAAGAGTTGATCGCCCGATACTTGATAGTCGTCTAATTAATGGTAAAGCACCTGATATTGCCATTTTAACTAGCAATCCAGATAGCATAGATAGAACAATCCCTCTTTTTAAAGTACCTAATAGAAAAGTAAATTTCATTAACTCTGTTTCCTCTTTGCCAAAAAGTGGTCTTGTGATGGTTGAAGGTGGTTCTGGGACACTTCAGGCATTACAAAATGAGATAGATTGGATGGTTCTTTTTATTACTCCGTTTGTTAAAGAGGGAAACTGTTATAATGGCATTAAAAATTTTGAGCTTTTGCATCAGACAAAGATTGATCGTGATGCAATGCTGTGGTTGAAGGTGAAAGATGAATAAAGATCAAAAGCAAGAGAAAATTGTCTCAATGTTTGATGAGATTGCATCAACATATGATATGACAAATCGAGTACTAAGTATGGGGATTGACAAATCCTGGAGAAAAAAAGGTTGTGATAAAACACTTGAATTACTTGAGCGTGACAAAGATTTGACAGTGCTTGATGTAGCCTGTGGTACAGGTGACATGTTGCAGTGGTGGAAAGATCGTGGCGAAGCAGCAGGTGTAACTTTTAAGCGTTTTATTGGTGTTGATCCATCAGAGGGAATGCTTGAAGTTGCTAAAGAGAAAGTTGATTACGCTGAATTTATTGTTGCCAAAGCTCAAGATATGCCTGTTGAAGAGAATACCGCAGATATTTTATCTATCAGTTACGGTATTCGTAACGTTGTTGATCGTCAAGAAGCTATTAATGAGTTTTATAGGGTTTTAAAACCGGGTGGTATGGTTGTAATATTGGAGTTTACTAAACGAGATAAAAGCGGACTTAAGGGTAAAATTGTAGATTTTTATATGCACAAAATTTTACCGACAATTGGCGGTTTAGTAAGTAGAAATTATGAAGCGTACCGCTATCTTCCAGATTCAATAGAAGGATTTTTAACAACTGAGATGCTTCAACAAGAGCTTGAAAGTGCCGGCTTTACTATGCAATATACACAAGCTTTCTCAATGGGAATTTCAACTCTTTTAATTGCAAAAAAGTAGATTTATTAAAATGAATAGTACAGTAACTGTCTCTCAGCTTAATGAACAGATTAAGTCATTGCTTGAATCTACCTTTATTCAGATTCGTGTAGAGGGTGAGATTTCACAAGTTACTTACCATACTAGCGGGCATATCTACTTTACTATAAAAGATGAAAAGAGTTCTCTTTCGTGTGTTATGTTCCGCTCCAATGCCAGGAATCTGCGTTTTCGCCTTGAAGCGGGTCAGCATGTAGTACTTAGCGGTGCTATTACTGTTTATGTCCCTCGCGGTAATTATCAAATGTTGGTACAGACTGCTGAGCCTTACGGAGTAGGCTCTCTTTCTATTGCTTTTGAACAACTAAAAAAACAGCTTCAAGCAGAAGGTCTTTTTTCACCTGAAAGAAAAAAACCTATTCCAAAAAGAGTACGACATATTGTTATTGTTACATCAAAAACAGGTGCAGCAATTCAAGATATGATTCGTGTAGCTACAAAGCGCTGGCCTCTTGTTAAAATTACACTTATTGATACATTAGTGCAGGGAGCTGAAGCTGCACAAGAGATTGCACGCCATATTGCTTATGCAGATAGTTTAAAAGCAGATGTGATTATTGTTGGGCGTGGTGGCGGAAGTTTGGAGGATCTTTGGGCTTTTAATGAAGAGGTTGTAGCCCGTGCCATATATGCTTGTAAAACACCTGTGGTTTCTGCTGTCGGTCATGAAGTAGATACAATGATCAGTGATTTTGTAGCCGATATGCGTGCTCCTACTCCAAGCGCTGCTATGGAGCAGATATTGCCGGACAAAATAGAAGTTCTTTATGCACTTGATGAGATGATGCAGCGAATAGAGAGCAGAATGCATCAAATTCTTAACCTTAAACTTCAGCAACTTCAAAGTATGCAAACTCAGCTGGAACAGAATGCCATAAGCAAAAAAATTGATATGCAACTGCAAATAATCAATCAGCTTAAAATACAGCTTAAACAGCAAATGTCTCGCTTTTTAAATCAAAAAAGTGAAACACTTTTACCAATAAAAGAGCAGATTAAATATATTCAAAATAGGGTTTTGGAACATAAAAATAGTCAATTAAGCTCACTTACTTCTCAGTTGTCATCTCTTGATCCAAAGCTAAAAGTTCGTCCAGGGTTTGTTCAGCTTGTTAAAAATGGAGAGGTTGTAGGGTTAAAAAGGCTTAAAAGTGGGGATCAAGTATACCTTCAAGATACAAAGTTTATTGCTCAGGCAACTATAGATTCTATTGAAACAATAGATGGTTGATTCAGTAACACTTTTGTAAAATTTATAACTCTTTTAAAAAAAAATCTGTTTAAGTCAAACTTGTAATGTTGTTTATGGTATAGTGTTTTATCTGTTTTATAAAGAATTTATAGTTCTTTGCAAACAGAAGAGTTTTTTTATTTGGAGAGTAGAATGAATATCTACGTTGGAAATCTGTCTTACAGAATGAGTGATGGTGAACTTAGAGAAGTTTTTAGTGAGTTTGGCGAAGTAAGCAGCGCACGTATTATTAATGATAGAGAAACTGGTCGATCAAAAGGTTTTGGTTTTGTAGAAATGCCAGATGATAATGCAGCGAATGAAGCAATAGAAGCACTCAATGGCAAAGAGGTAAGTGGACGAAATCTTCGTGTAAATGAAGCACGCCCTCGTGAACCACGTCAGCCAAGAGGCGATTTTAACAGATATTAATCTTTAGGTGAAGCAGGCGCTTCACCTGTCAATTCTAAATTAATTGATAACCCATCCTTTAATCTGATTAACAAAAACTTTTGCCGAACTTTCAGCAAAGTTTTCTAAATATTGTTCAAATTTACTCTTCTCTTTCCATCTTGCTTCTTTTACTCCACTAAGTTTTTTTGTTAGTTCTTTAGCCTCTTTAATTGAGCCAATTTCATCAATCAATCCTACATCTTTTGCTTTTTTTGCAATAAATATTTTTGCATCAGCAAATTTGTCTGAATCTTTTGGATCAAGGTTGCGTGCTGTTGCTACATCTTTTACAAACATTTGGTAAATATCTAAAACATGCTCTTCTATAGCCTTTCGCTCTTGTGGTGTCCACTCTCTAAATGGTGTTCCAGTCTCTTTATATTTTCCGGCTTTAGCAACTTGAGGTTCAACTCCTATCTTTTTTAGTAAATTTTGAATGTTTACTCCCTCCATTATTACACCAATAGAACCAATTGTTGCAGCTGGATTTGCAATGATTTTGTCAGACCAGATTGAAGCGTAGTAACTTCCGCTTGCCATTGTTCCTGCTGCATAAGCGACTACAGGTTTTTTACTTTTAAGCCGTTTTACTGCAAGCGCAATCTCCACAGATGGGGCAACTGCACCACCTGGAGAGTCTACAAGTAGTAAAACCCCTTTTATATTTTTATCATCTGCTAAATTATCAAGTTTTTTTACAACTTTTTGGGCACTCATTATTGGACCTGAAATATTTACAGTAGATAAATTTGGTGCTTTAATAGACTTATCTTGGCTTGGAGCAAATATGAGTATTAAGATGAGTATAAAAAGAAGAGATTTGAAATAGTTTTGAATAAAACTCAGTGTAGCAGTAATTGGACTAAAAAGTTTTTTGAAAAAATTAAGCATACTTTTCTCCTGAAATATAGAGTTGTTTCACATTTGTAGTATGAAGAATCAGTTGTAAAGGTAATTGTTCAGATGATTCTGGTATATCTGGTAATGTAACTATAATTATATCTGCCCAGTTTCCCTCTTTTATCTCTCCTATTGGAAGATTTAAAGCGTTGGCAGCTTTAGATGTAACTACTTTTAAAAGATCAAGTGCCAAAGATTCAAGATCCATTTCATAATGCATCATTAATGCTGATCTCATTTCGTCCCAAAGGTTAAGTGAGGTATTAGAACTAAGTCCATCTGTTCCTAAAAGCCAAGAGATTTTAGTACTATTAAGCTTTTCTAGTCTAAGCCGTCCACAGCCAAGCAGCCTGTTTGAACGAGGGCAGTGTATGATAGTATGTCCTGCATCGGCAATCAGGTTTAACTCATCTTTATCTGCCCATACAGCATGGGTAAGAAGTGCTTTATATCCATCTAAATGTTTTAAAAACTCTTTGGCAGTAGTAAGAGGTTTAGTCTGATTTAAAAAGTTTTCAAAGAACTCTTTAAATGGACCATCTGCTTTTTCTAGCCACTCTTTTTCTACAGGTGATTCCATGAAGTGAGCGCTTAAAGGCTCATTTTCAATATTTTGCAATATCTTTTTTATAAGAATAGGGTGAACAGAGTATGGTGAGTGTATAGCAATAGCAGGTATGAATTTATCGTTTGCAGCTTCCCGACTTTGGTTTAATCGTTGTAAAAAATCTGCATAAAGAGCATCTACAGCAGCAGGTTGAGAACCAATTGCTTCATTAAAAAATATAACTCGTTGAGGTGCTGCTAAACAGGCACGCAACTCTTTTCCATAACTGCTTACAGCTCCAAATGTTGTTATGCCGCTTGCAAGCATCTCATCTATCTCTCTTTTATAGCATCCTGCTTTGCATGATTCAATTAATTCATCCCTCTTTTGAATGACACTGTTTAGCCAAGTCATAAAATTTCCATATGACAAATGAGTTTTATTGGCTCCAAATTCCAAGTGTACATGAGGGTTGATGAAACCAGGCATAATAGTTGAATTTTGTCCCATATCTATAAATTCAGCATTAGAATACCTCTTTTTTAAGGTATCAGGGGTATCTACTGCCAATATTTTTTCTTCAAACAAGACGGCCTTGTTTTTTAGAAATTTTTCGCCGTCAAATAACCACTCTGCTGTTATAATTTTCACTAAGAAATCTCCTTGTTTGTCAAAAGTAGCTGATACTTTATTAGTTATTCTATTTTTAGTCAAGATTATGGCAAATAAAGGTAAAATATATCATAAATTTCATAATAAAGGGAAAATAATGAAGATAATGGTTATTCAGGGGCCAAACCTAAATATGTTAGGTGTTCGAGAACAGAATGTTTACGGACCTATGAAGCTAGAGCAGATACATGAGCAAATGAGAGGATTTGCTAGTCAAAATGGTATTGAAATAGAGTTTTTTCAAAGTAATCTTGAAGGTGAGATTGTAGATAAAATTCAAGAGTGCTTAGGTGATGCTGACGGAATTATTATCAACCCTGCTGCATATACACATACATCTATAGCTATAAGAGATGCACTGGCTGCAGTATCTCTCCCTGCAATTGAAGTACATATTTCAAATATTCATGCACGTGAAGAGTTTAGACAAAAGAGTCTAATTGCTCCTGTCTGTGCTGGACAGATTAGTGGTTTTGGACCTTTTAGTTACCATTTGGCAATGGTAGCAATGTTACAGATTTTAAATGAGATTAAGGCAATGAAAGAGATGCAACAAAAAAAACAACAGGCTGGACAGGCATAAGTCGTGAATTATATTCTCCGGGATGAAAATGCCATCTATTATGAGTGTGGTTACAGTAGTGATAATGCACTCTTTTTATGCTTGGGAAGTGAGAAATGGCTCATAACAGACAGTCGTTATACATTAGAAGCAAAAGAGCAGATAAAGAATGCTGAAGTAATAGAGGCATCTGATCTGCTTAAAGCTGCCAGAAATATATTAAGAAGTTGCAGTGTAAGTAAAATCTATTTTGATCCTAGAGAGTGGACTGTATGGGCTATAGAATCACTTAAAAAGAGACTTCCACATCTATATTTTTTCCCAAAACCAGACTTTTCTCATAAAAAACGCATGGTAAAAAGCAGTGAAGAGATTGAACTGCTTAAGCGAGCAGTTGAACTTGGAAGTGAAGGATTTGATAAATTTGCAGATTATATAAACCGTTATGGATTAGGAAACAGCGAGAAGTTATTGCACTTTGAAGCAAAAGCAGCTCTTAGTCATAAAGGAGAGTATGACTTAAGTTTTGATCCTATTGTGGCTATTAATGAAAATGCTGCAAAACCTCATGCTTTGCCTACAGATATTAAACTAAAATCTGAAGATCTATTATTGGTAGATGCAGGTATTAAATATAAACGTTACTGTTCAGACCGTACTCGAACAGTATTTATAAAAGATCATATAAGTTTTGAGTTAGATCAAAAATTCTCTTCACAAAAAATTCAAAAAGCTTACGATTTAGTAAGAAAAGCTCATGATATGGCTATTGAAAAAGCCCGTTCAGGAATGACTGGTGCACAAATTGACAGACTTGCTCGTGAAGTAATAGAGAGTGGCGGAATGGGAGAATATTTTGTTCACTCTACAGGACATGGTGTAGGACTTGATATACATGAAATGCCATACATTTCAGCACGTTCACAAACAGTTGTTGAGGATGGTATGGTGTTTACTATAGAACCAGGCATATATGTACCAGGAGAGTTTGGAATACGCATAGAAGATATGGTAGTAATGCAAAGAGGAAGAGTGGAGGTTTTATGAGATTGGAGTTGTCGAATAATCCAAACCTTTTGCTCTTCACATCAAATCTATTCCCCGCAACTTTTAATGCTATTGGATTAAAACATTATGCCATTATAGGAATAGGTGGAAATGTTGGAGAGAGTGTACTGCTTTTTGAAAGGGTTATTCGCTATCTTCAGCAAGGTAAGCGCATAAATGTCATACAGACTGCTCCACTTTTGAAAAATCCTCCATTTGGGTTTACAGAACAACCTGATTTTATCAACTCTGTAATAAAAATAGAGACAAATTTATCACCTTTTCAACTGCTAAAATATCTGCTCTGGGTAGAAAAACGTTTTGGTAGAAAACGAACTTTTAAAAATGCACCTCGTACATTGGATCTTGATATAATATTTTACGATAAACTTAATTTAAGAACAAAGCGATTGATCGTGCCACACCCACATTTTCATGAACGTGAATCTGTGATGATTCCTCTGAGATTTTTGAAGGACTGAAAGTATGAAATTGATGACCTTTACGGCACCAACACCGGCACAGGCACTTAAAGCAGCACAAAAAGAGTGTGGTGAGGATGCTTTAGTTGTCAGTACTAAGCAGATTCAGAAAAAGACATTAACTCAGCCAGCAATCTATGAAGTTGTTGTTGCTGTTGAAGATAAAAAGCCAGAGCCAGAAAAGCCAAAACAGACTATTAAACCTAAACCACAAGTTAAATCTCGCAGAAGTGAACGATTAGTTGATGACCCTGAGGAGGTTCTTGTAAATATTTCTGAAGCAGCAAGACAGATTTCAGAAATTGCAAATGTTTCTAAACCTACCTATAAAAAGGCTAAAAATAGGCAAGAGATAAAAGAGGAGACAGTAGAAAACTCATCTTTATACAGTAAACGTGAACTTGAAGAGTTGCAAGCCATAAAAAATGAACTTGGTAAATTGGCTGATAAAGTTAAACTGATTCAAAATATGGTTTGGGAGGAGAAAAAACCTGCAATCAACAATGGTATGATTCCTCCAGAGTTTGCAGAAATTTATCGAATAGCAAAAACAAGTGGAATGGATGGTTTGCATTTAGATGAAATAATGCGTCTTACTCTTGAGCATATGCCATTGCAGATGCGTACATCTACTCAAACTGTTAGGAGATATTTTAAGACATTGCTTCGAAAAATGGTACCAGTACGTCTTGAACAAGAGTTGACACCTCCTCAAAAAAAGATTATGATGTTTGTGGGTCCAACAGGTGTGGGGAAAACTACTACACTGGCTAAACTTGCAGCACGATATGCTTATTTGAAAGATAAAAAGTATAAGGTAGGTATCATAACATTAGATACGTACCGAATTGGTGCAGTAGAACAGTTAATGCAGTATGCAAAGATGATGCGTATAGGTATTGAAGCAGTAGTAGATCCTCCAGAATTTATTACCGCTTTACAAACACTTCGTCATATGGACTATATTCTTATAGACACAGTAGGAAGTAGTCAATATGATAAAGAGAAGATAGATAAATTGCAGCAATTTTTAATTTCACATACAGAGATAGGGATAGATGTTAGTTTGGTCTTAAGTGCTCCTACAAAACTTGAGGATATGCGTACAATATATCAAAACTTTTCACCATTGGGTATAGATACATTGATATTTACAAAACTTGATGAAACATTAGGATTTGGAAATATATTCTCATTAGTGTATGAAACTGAAAAGCCTGTTAGTTATCTTTCTGCTGGACAGGAAGTACCAGATGATCTTATGTGTGCCGATAGCGACTATTTAGTTGAATGTATGCTTACCGGTTGCGTCAAGAAGGGGGAAAAATGAGTACACAAGCAAGTCGTCTTGAAGAGTTGATAGATGAGCGGCATTCTAGAAAACATACAGCAAGAGTTATTGCCATTACAAGCGGAAAAGGCGGTGTAGGCAAAAGTACATTAAGTGCAAATATTGCTTATGTTCTTGCAAAGAAAGGGTATAAAGTTGGCTTGCTTGATGCAGATATTGGGTTGGCAAATCTAGATGTTATGTTCAATGTACGTGCAGATAAAAATATTTTGCATGTACTCAAAGGAGAGGCAGGTTTTGATGACATTATCATAAAACTTGATACAAACTTATATTTAATACCTGGTGAAAGTGGTGATGAAATATTGAAATTTTCAGATGCAACTATTGTTAACCGTTTTATAGATGAAGCAGAAATATTAGAAGGTTTAGACTTTTTAATTATTGACACAGGAGCAGGCATTGGAGATACAATTCAAATGTTTTTACAAGCTGCAGATGATGTAATAGTTGTAACAGTTCCTGATCCAGCTGCTATTACAGATGCATATGCTATGGTTAAAGTTATCAGTAAGTTAAAAGAGAAGATTTTTATGATTGTTAATCAAGTTAAAAGTGCAAAAGAGGGTGATAAGATATTTGATACAATAAAAAAAGTTGCATTAGGTAATATAGGAAATGCTTTAGAGTTAACACTTTTAGGATCTGTTCGTAGCGATCCTTATGTAGCACGTAGTGTAAAACAGCGTGTATTGGTCTGTAAAGAGATGTCAAATATCGCCCCATCAAACGATATATCTTCTATTGCTGCCGGCTTGATACAAAAAAAGGAACAGAAAATGCTTGTAGAGAATCAAGAAGGCGGTATTGGATCATTTTTCAAAAGGTTGCTTAACCAGTTTTAGTACCGCAACTATGGTTGGAGTGGCATATGCGGGAAACAAATTTTTTCTCTTTTGGTATTGTTTTTGGATTTTTCGCAGGGCTTCTTATAGCTATCATTATAAGTAATGATATATTGTCGATAATCCCTATTACATTTGTGGTAACATTTTTTTTCTATCTGTTATCACATATAAGTGTTGCACTGTTCTTGCGCTTTACTGAATTCAGCAAAGTACATTTTGAAAAAGATACATATGAGAAAAAACTGGATTATTTCTTTGACCAAATCCAGAAACGTGAAGTTGAAGTAGATGCCAATTATGACTTTATTAAGAAGATAGAAGAACCTGTAACAAATAGTGGAAAGAGTCAATAATGGTAAAGCGTGGATACGATACAGAGTTACGCTATTATCAAGATGAACTTGCTGTTCAGTATCTTCCAGCTGTTAAAGCAATGGTATTTAGATTGAAAGAGCGTTTGCCTCAATCAGTAGAGTTTGATGACTTAGTCAGTATAGGTGCAGAAGAGTTAATAAAACTTGCTAGACGTTATGATAAAGAGCAAAATGATTCATTTTGGGGATATGCCAAAACCAGAGTTTATGGTGCAATGCTTGACTATCTTCGTTCACTTGATATTGTTAGTCGTGCCAATAGAAAACTTATTAAACAGATAGATGAAATTGTTGAGCAGTATTTAGATGAAAATGGTGTTGAGCCTGAAAACAATTATATTGCAGAAGTTTTGGGTGAAGATATTGAAAAGATAAAAGAGGCTCGCAGAGCAGCAGCAATTTATAATGTACTGCCATTGCATGATCAGCTTGAGAGTCAAGAGAGAGATACTTTTGCTTTAGTAGAGCAGGAGGAGTTGATAGAGAAGATTATGGATGTACTTGCTACTATGCCAAAAAGAGATCAATTAATTATGCAACTTTACTATTTTGAGGAGTTAACATATAAAGAGATATCTGAAGTTTTAGATATTACACCATCAAGAATTTCACAGGTACACAAGCGTGTGGTTTCAAAAATTAAACAGAGTATAGGATAGGGTAATGGCAGATATACTGAGTCAAGAAGAGATTGATGCATTACTCGAAGCGGTTGAAGATGAAGGTACTCCTGAGGTATTGGAAGGTGATGCCGAAGTTTTTGACCAGAGACAGATTACTTTATATGACTTTAAAAGACCAAATAGAGTATCAAAAGAGCAGTTGCGTGCCTTTCGTGGAATTCACGATAAAATGGCTAGATCACTGGCTTCTCAAATCTCTTCAGTAATGCGTTCTATTGTAGAAATCCAGCTTCACTCTGTTGATCAGATGACATATGGTGAATTTTTGATGAGTTTGCCAAGCCCTACAAGTTTTAACGTATTTTCTATGAAGCCATTGGATGGAAGCGGTATTTTGGAAATTAACCCATCTATTGCATTTCCTATGGTTGACAGATTGCTTGGCGGTAAAGGTGAGCCATATGAAGCATCAAGAGAGTTTACAGATATAGAGTTGAACTTAATGGATACAATCTTACGCATTATTATGGGAACGCTAAAAGAGGTTTGGGCTCCGGTTGTAGATATGTATCCAAATGTAGAATCTAAAGAATCAAGTCCTAACGTAGTGCAAATTGTTGCTCAAAATGAGATTGTTGTAATGGTTGTTATGGAGCTTGTAATAGGACACTCAAGTGGTATGATGAATATATGTTATCCTGTTATTACATTAGAGTCTATTTTAAACAAGTTAGCCAGCCGTGACTTTTTGCTTAGTGAAACCAGTGCCAAAAAGAGTAGAAATAAAGAGCTTAAAGCTTTGATGGGTGGCGCTCGTGTTCATTTAAATGCTTTTTTAGGTAGTGCTGAATTAACATTGAGGGAGTTGTTAGCATTGGAGAAGGGTGATATAGTTAGGTTGGATAGACCGGCTGATGATAAAGCAATTATAAATGCTGATGGTAAGGATAGATTTATAGGTAAAATTGGTCTAAAACGTTTTAGAAAATCAGTTGAAGTAACAGAAATTCTTATTGATGAGCGTGATGAGGTTAAAGAGATTTTACAAAAAATTGAATCAGAACGTAGATCGAAATTAGCAAATACTTTAGATAGTAAAGATGAGGAGGTGGTCAATGGCTGATTGGATAGAGCTATTTTCTACTGAGACTGCTGCGACCATCGAAGGATTGACAGGTCAACGTCCAGAAGTTTCATTGAAAAACAAAGAACCTGTAACAGATATCTCTAATATTATCGCCCCTATGTCAATTAGTGAAGTGAATGTCAGCGGTGAAATGAAAGGAAAAATAGCTGTTGTCATTCCTCCTATGATAGGTACTGCCCTATCTGATATGATGCTGGGCGGAGAGGGTGAAAGTAAAGCAGAGATGGATAATGATGATCTTGATGCTGTTAAAGAGATTGTCTCAAATATTTTTGGTTCTCTTGCAACAGCTATGAAAGCTCAAAAGGAGTGTCCAGATTTAACATTTGAAGTTACTGATATAAAATTTTATAATGAGGGTGATGAAATCTCTCTTGAAGGTTATAAAACATTATTGGCATATCAATTTTCGCTTGGTGTCATTAATGGTATTTTTATGGTACTGTTAGATGAAGTACTATCTAAGCTAGTTGAAGATGAGTCTGAAAATAGTTCTTCATCTGAATCTGCAGAAGAAGGTACTGTTTCAGCAACAGTACATGATATTGACATGCGAAATATTGGGCTTATTTTAGATGTTAAGTTGCCTTTAAAAGTACGTATTGGTAGTAAAAAGATGCTTTTAAAAGATGTTTTATCAATGGATATAGGATCGGTTGTTGAACTTGATCAATTGGCAAATGATCCATTAGAAATTTTAGTTGATGATAAAGTAGTTGCTTATGGTGAAGTTGTAATTGTTGATGGTAACTTTGGTGTTCAAATAACGCATATAGGTTCAAAAAGAGAGACTCTAGAGAAGCTTAAAGGTTGAAGGCAATATAATAATTTGCTATAATGTGCCACTTTTATATAATTCATTTGAAATGGGAAAAGTATGGCAAAAAAAGTACTTGTAGGTATGAGTGGCGGTGTAGACTCTACAGTTACAACTAAACTATTATTGGATGCTGGGTATGATGTAGAAGGTGTTTATATGAAACTACATAATAAACCCGGCTATCATGAAGAGAATTTTAAAAGAGTTCAGCATGTAGCAAACTATTTGGGAATCAAAGCATCAATCTTGGATCTTTCAAAAGATTTTGAAGAAGCTGTATATAAACCATTCATAGAAAGTTATAGGGCTGGATATACTCCAAACCCTTGTGCAAACTGTAATCGCCAGATTAAATTTGGAAAAATGCTTGAATATGCCGATAAAGTAGGAGCAGACTATCTTGCAACGGGTCATTATGTAAGGCATGATGGCAAATATATTTTAGTTGCAAAAGATGAGAATAAAGATCAAAGCTATTTTCTTTTCGATATAGACAAAAGCATTATTCCTCGTCTTATTTTTCCTTTGGGAGAGTGGAGGAAAGAGGATGTAAAAGCGTATGCATCTAAAATTGATGCACTTAAAAATTTTGCTACACAAAAAGAGTCAAGTGAAATATGTTTTGTTGAAACAACTTATGTAGATATATTGAAAGAGCATATGAATGTAGATATGCCTGGCGAAGTTTTAGATATTAATGGCAATGTCATAGGACATCATAAGGGTTATATGCACTATACAATTGGCAAACGACGAGGTTTTTTTGTTAAGGGTGCACATGAACCTCATTATGTTAAAGAGATTAAACCAGAAACAAATCAAATAGTTGTTACTACACAAGATACTCTGCTTGCTAAAAAGATTATGATAGAGCGGCTAAATATGATAGATGAGCGTAAAAGTTTTTCTTGCGATGTAAAGATCAGGTATCGAACAAAACGAATAAAATGTCGAGTAGAGGTAGATGAGAAAAAAAATTGTGTAATATATCTTGATGAGCCTGTATATGGAGTTGCAGTAGGTCAAGCAGCTGTTTTTTATGAAGGAGAAAAACTTCTTGGTGGTGGTTGGATTATTGGTTCAGAGTAGTTTGATAGATGGAAAGTTAAGAGACCATTGGGTATAATCGCGTTAACAAAAAAGTCAAAGGTTGTATATGCGCGGATATAAAATTTTTGCGGGAACCGCTTCAGAGTCGTTTGCTATGGAGATTAGCAAATATCTTGATGCACCTCTTAGCGGTGCCAATATCAGCCGTTTCAGTGATGGTGAGATCGGTTGTCAAATTAGCGAAAGTGTACGTGGTCGTGATGTTTTTATTATTCAATCAACAGGTGCACCTTCAAATGACAACTTAATGGAACTTCTAATAATGACTGATGCACTTAGAAGAAGCTCTGCTAAGTCAATAAATGCTGTTGTTCCATATTTTGGATATGCCAGACAAGATAGAAAAGCAGCACCTCGTGTGCCTATTACTGCAAAGTTAGTTGCCAATCTGATTCAGACTGCAGGAATTGACCGTGTTATTACAATGGATCTGCATGCGGGTCAAATTCAGGGATTTTTTGATATTCCTGTAGATAATCTATATGGAGCAATTCTCTTTATCAACCATATAAAATCTAAAAATCTTGAAAATCTTGTTGTAGCAAGTCCAGATATTGGTGGTGTAGCACGGGCAAGATACTTTGCAAGTCGCCTTGGTGTTGATATGGCAATTGTTGACAAACGCCGTGAAAAGGCTAATGTAGCAGAAGTCATGAATATTATAGGTGATGTTGCAGGTAAAAATGTTGTTTTGGTAGACGATATGATCGATACAGCAGGAACTATAGTAAAAGGTGCTGCAGCACTTAAAGAGCATGGTGCTAAAAGCGTAATAGCTTGTTGTACGCACCCGGTACTAAGCGGCCCTGCTTACGATCGTATTAGAGATGGAGAGTTAGATGAGCTTATAGTTTCAGATACTCTACCTCTAAGAGAGCAGTGCGATAAAATCACTGTTTTACCTGCTGCACCTGTATTTGCAGAAGTTATTCGCCGTGTATATCATAATGAGAGTGTTAACTCTCTCTTTTCATAAAATTTAAAATAAAAAAGGGTGTTTGTGCAGAACAATATACGCAACTTCTCTATTATCGCCCATATCGATCACGGTAAGAGTACGTTAGCTGATCGCATCATTCAAGAGTGCGGTGCTGTAACAGAGCGTGAGCTTGGCACACAGATGATGGACACTATGGACATTGAGCAGGAGCGTGGTATTACGATCAAGGCTCAAAGTGTCCGTCTTACTTATGTAAAAGATGGGCAAGCTTACATCTTAAATCTCATCGATACTCCAGGTCACGTTGATTTTAGTTATGAAGTTAGCAAGTCTCTAGCCTCTAGTGAAGGGGCTTTGCTTGTTGTAGATGCATCACAGGGTGTTGAGGCGCAAACTATTGCCAATGTTTACATTGCCTTGGAAAATGATCTTGAAATTATTCCTGTAATTAATAAAATAGATCTTCCTGCCGCAGATCCAGACAGAGTAGTAGAAGAGATTGAACAGACTATCGGTCTTGATTGCAGTGGTGCTATTTATGTTAGTGCTAAAACTGGAGTAGGCATTAGAGAATTACTTGATGCAATAGTTGATCGTGTACCTCCGCCTAGCGGAGATGAAGATGCACCTACTAAAGCGATCATCTATGATAGTTGGTTTGACAACTATCTTGGAGCATTGGCACTTGTACGTGTCTTTGATGGTTCCATAAAAAAGGGGCAGGAAGTACTCATTATGGGTACAGGCAAAAAACATCAAGTACTTGATCTTACATACCCACATCCGATTAAGCCAACAAAGACAACAGAGATCAAAACCGGTGAAGTTGGAATAGTTGTACTTGGGCTAAAAAATGTAAGTGATGTTGCTGTTGGCGATACAATTACAGATGCCAAAAACCCTACAAAAGAGCCTGTGGGAGGATTTCAAGAAGCCAAGCCGTTTGTTTTTGCAGGTCTATACCCAATAGATACAGATAAATTTGAAGAACTGCGTGATGCCCTTGATAAATTGAAGCTTAATGATGCTTCCATCAGCTATGAGCCTGAAACCTCTGTTGCGCTTGGTTTTGGTTTTCGTGTTGGATTTTTGGGAATGTTGCATATGGAAGTTGTCAAAGAGCGGCTTGAGAGAGAGTTTGGTCTTGATCTAATTGCTACTGCACCAACGGTAATTTACAGAGTAAAATTGACTGACGGTAGTGAGGTAGAGGTACAAAACCCTAGTGAGATGCCTGATACTGGAAAAATTGATAAAATTTATGAGCCTTATGTTCGTGCAACTATCATCACTCCAAAAGAGTTTTTAGGAAATATAATAACAATGATGGCAGATCGCCGTGGTATACAAGAGAAGATGGAGTATCTGAACGAAGATCGTGTTATGCTTGTATATGCAGTTCCTATGAATGAGATAGTAGTTGATTTTTATGACAAGCTAAAGAGTGCAACAAAAGGTTATGCAAGCTTTGATTATGAACCGATAGATTATCGTGAAGGCGATCTTGTAAAACTTGATGTGCGTGTTGCTGGAGATGTGGTTGATGCACTAAGCATCATTGTTCCAAGAGAGAAGGCACAATTTCGTGGTCGTGAGCTAGTAAAAACAATGAAAGAGTTAATTCCTCGTCAGCTATTTGAGGTAGCAGTTCAAGTAAGTATTGGCAATAAGATTATTGCTAGAGAAACAGTTAAATCGATGGGTAAAAATGTTACTGCAAAATGTTACGGTGGTGACATTACCAGAAAAAGAAAGCTTCTAGAAAAGCAAAAAGAGGGTAAAAAGAGAATGAAGGCAATAGGTAAAGTACACTTGCCACAAGATGCTTTCCTTGCAGTTCTTAAAATTGATTAGGAATGAGATGCCATAGTTGCTCTAGACTCTCACTATCTCTTATTTGCAGTGAGTGTCGGCAACTATATCTTCAGCCAAAGCTTAACATTAGAAAGTTAAAGAGTGGTCTTGAGGTCATAAGCTTCTACTCATACCAAGATATTGAACCATTTTTACTTACTAAACACCATCCTTACGGTTGGTTTATCTACCGTATATTGGCAAAAGAGACATTTAAAATTCTATCTCAGCTTACGAGTAAAACTTTTGTAATTCCAGTAGATGACTATTTAAGTAGTAGTTACAGCCATACAGCAATTTTGGCAAAGGAGCTGAAAAAATATGGCTACTCTCCATTGTACAATTCACTTCAGGCAAAAAACCGAGTTTCATATTCAGGAAAGCCTCTATCTTTCCGTCTTGCCAACTCAAGGGACTTCGAGTATAGGGGACCCACATCAATAGATACAATTTTAGTAGATGATATCATAACAACAGGAACAACTCTTCAAGAGGCATATAATACTCTAAAAAGCTTTGGGGTAAATGTAGATTTTGCATATGTTCTTGCAGATGTAAAACTCAAAAAATAATAAAATATCTATTTTATATTAATATTTATCATTCCACAGTAGTCTTTGTCTTTATAAAATTCGATACGATAACTCTTTTGCTCTTTGTCTAAGCTGTACTTGGGAAGTAGCTCTTTCATTTTTATTGTAATACTGTTTTCATTTAAAAGACCTGGTTTAGTGTATCCAATGACATTTACACGTATATCTTTTGGAGCATTAACTTTAAAAGACTCTTTTACAGATAGTGAAGCTGGTATATTAATATTTTGTAATTTTTTATCTACAACAATTTCGACAGATTCTAAACATTTATTATGTGAAATAATTTCTGGTTTAAACTGACTAATACGTATATTGCCAACCATTAGATCATAAAAAGATCCATTTTTTTTGATAGCTGCAAGAGGGTGTTTGGCTTGTAGATGGTTATCATCTTTTTTCATTGGAACAAAGTTTAATCTTTTACGTAAATGATCTAAATTAAGAGGAGTAAGGTCGTTTAATACAGCAGTATAGTAAGTTGTCAATATTTTCTGAATAGTTTGCAGGTTCAAATCAAAATCTCTAGTGAATTCAATTTTCATAAATTTCATAAACTCTTCTATGGCTCGTAGTTGATAGTAAACTTTTTCATAAGTTTTTTCAAGATTTTTACTTGTTTCTATTGCCATAGCAGGTTTTCCATGTGTAATGGCAAAGTATGTTAAAGAGAGTCTCATTTGCTCATCTTTAAACTTTGTTTTTGTATTTTTTACATTGAATGAGTGGTGATTTTTGACAAGATCTTGATTTAGATTTTTAGTAATTTTTTGGGCTATTGCATCCAGGTTACCATATTTTTTTGTCTCAATACACTTTTGATCGATAATACAGGCTTGCCCCCAAGCACTTGGATTGAATATGGCATTTTGCCACTCTTTTCTATAAAATCCGTGTCCATCGTGAAGGTTTAAAATAAAATCTACATCAGGTCTTAAAATGATTGATTTTATATCTTTAATAATATGATAGTCAGGATCATTTTTACTTATATTGGCAAATTTACGGTTCATATCACCGTAAATTCCTCTTCTGTTACGAATTATACTATCAAAGTTGAGATTTGGAACAACAATAAGTTGCCCTTTTTTTATTTGGTAATGGAGAGTTAAAATTGCTGCTGCAAAATATCCACCTGGCTCATTGCCGTGTATTCCACCTATAACCAATAGAGTACTTCCTAGAATGTTACCTTTTAATTGATGTGTTGTAAAGTGTAGTTTTGCAGCATAAAGCTGATATATGAGTAAAAAAGAGATAGATAAAATCCGGATCAAAATTCTCTCCAGATTTTAAATTTATCTCCTTCTTGTATAATGTATAGCAGTTTTGTTCCGTTAAATTTGTAATTGTTTGAAAAATACTTCTCTTTCATATTTACACGCCAAATTTTTTTGCCTAGCGTATTTGGGTATGGTGTTATTTGAATATTGTAAAAAAGTATCTCTTTATTTTGTTGTTTTGCAAAAATATAGGTTTTATGTTTTTTGAAACTTTCAAAATCTCCTATACTGCTTTTTAAGTTAGAATTGTAGTAAGACAAATATTCATTTAATCTATTATATTTCCAATCATACCTCCAACTGTATATGAATGAAAGTATGTTTATTATATTTTCTCTTGAGACAGGTGGTATTTTGTCTTGAGATATCATAAGCAGAGAACTTTTATGATCAGTTAGGTTTTTATCGAGTGACAAAAGTTCCGTATTGGGAGAGGCTATACAACCTTTTGTAGAGTTTTTATCTGGACAATTTGGTGGAAAACCATGTAACCATATTCCGTTTCCATTTTTTCCAAGAGTTTTGTCTAAAGGATTAGGATAGTTTGTTACAAAAGCCAAAGGTCCGTAAAATGGATCAACATCACGTTTTTTTTCAATAATTCTATAAATTCCTACAGGTGTTTTTAAATCACCTTGTCGCTGTTTATCTCCATTACGTCTTCCTATGACTATAGGAATTTTTAATTTAACGCTATACTGTTTTCCATCAAAATGGTATAGAGTCAACCTTTTGTCACTTTTTTTGCAAGCAAGAATATCTAAAGGTTTTTCATACCATCCGAGTGTTACATTTGAATCACCAATTTTCTGTTTCCAAAACTCTTTTGTTGTGAGTATATGATCGAGTCTCTTTTCTAAAGTATCAATACCTTCTTGACGATAAAAGTCAGCATATGGATAAAGGTTATTATCCATTGCTGACAAATAAGTCCACAATGTGAGAAACAGAGTTATAACACGCATATTGCAATATTACTGTTTTGTTATGGAGTGAACTAGATCGACAAAGTATTTAGCGTTTTCAACTGGAACATCAGGTAATATGCCATGCCCCAAATTAAAAATATGTCCTTGATTTTGCATTATTTCATAAATTGCTGTTACGCACTCTTTTGTAGCTTCTTTGCTATATAGACGACAAGGCTCCATATTTCCTTGTAATACATAACGGTCTCCAAGCTTCTCTTTTGCCAGAGCCATTGGTGTTCCCCAGTCAACGCCAAATACGTCAAAATCGCCATCTATATCATCAAGAAAGGCACCAATACCTTTAGGGAACATAATGATAGGAATATGTGGATATTTTCCTTTTATGTAAGAAGCTATCTCTTTCATATAGTTCCAGCTGAACTCAAAATATTTTGGTTTTTCAAGTGCAGCTGCCCAACTGTCAAAAATTTGTACAACGTTTACACCTGCTTCTATCTGTTTTTCCAAGTATAGTTTTACTACTTCTGTTACTTCACGAAGTAGGGTATGTACAAGTTCTGGTTGTGTATAGATAAGTTTTTTAACTATATTGTACGTTTTTGTTCCACGACCTTCAATCATATATGTAATGAGTGTCCAAGGTGCGCCTGTAAAACCTATTAGAGCTTTATCTTCTGCAAGACGCTCTCTTATGATTTTAATCGTATCATAGACATATGTTAATCTGTCTGCAGCATTTGGCTGAAGTCTTTTTAAATCTTCAGCCGTCCTGATAGGATCACTAAATACAGGACCTTCACCTTTTTGGAAGGTAAGATCCATTCCCATCTCTAAAGGTACTACCAAAATGTCACTAAACAAAATAGCAGCATCTACACCAATTATATCAACAGGCTGCAAAGTTACTTCTGCAGCCATTTCAGGATTTTTACATAGAGTTAAAAAATCACCAGCTTTTTGGCGAACAGCCATATATTCAGGTAGATAACGACCTGCTTGTCGCATCATCCAGACTGGAGTATATGGAGTAGGTTTATTAAAACATGCATCTACAAAAATCATTAATGGTCACCACCTTTATGTAAGAAATATAGGCCTAAAGCCAGTGCTAGAATTGCTCCTGCAAAATAGAGCATCTCCAAAGGAGAACTGTAGTGTGTATAGAGTGCTTTTTTAAAAAAGCTGACAATTAGTACCATAACTATTACTTTTGCCAGCTTATCTTTAAGTTGATCTAAAGAGTGGATCTCAAGAATTTTAGATCCTTCAGTTTTTTTTGCAGGGTCTATTTCAGATATGAAAAGTTCATATACACCAAAACTGAATATAAGCATAACTATAGCCATAAGGTAAAGGTCAACAGCACCTATAATTACTCCAACTAACTCTTCATGGAAATGTTCAGGGTGTTGGTGTTGAATATAAATTTCAAATGTTTTGACGACCATACCCCATATATCTGTACTTGCTACAATAAAAAGTATGATTGAGCCAAACATTGAAAATATAACTGCAAGAATGACAAAAAGCCGTCCATTCCATAGTGTTGATTCAAATATTTTTTCTAGTAAACGTATCATTCAGACTCCATTTCTACCCATTTTTGAGCAATTCTTACAGCATTTGTAGCTGCTCCAACTCGAAGGTTGTCTGCTACTACAAACATGTGTAAAACATTTGAACGGTAAATATCGTTTCTAATGCGACCTACAAATGTTTCATTTTTATCTACACAAAGAACTGGCATAGGATAAACACTGTTTTTTGGATCATCCATAACTACAATATTTTCACCTTTTGCAATTACTTCGCGAGCTGCATCAGCATCTACATCACGTTTACAAGTAACTGTAATGCTTTCAGCATGTCCTCTTAAAGTTGGTACTCTGACACAGGTTGCTGCTACTTCTATTGTGTCGTGCATGATTTTATTGGTTTCATTAACCATTTTCATCTCTTCTTTTGTGAAACCATTATCTAAAAATACATCAATTTGAGGAATGGTATTTAGTGCTATTTGGTGAGGAAAACGCTCTTTTGGACTATCTTCAAGTTTAAATGCAAAGAATGCCTGCATTTGATTAACAAGCTCTTCCATCGCACTTTTTCCTGCACCTGATGTTGCTTGATATGTACTGACATCTATACGTTCTATTCCATACTCATCATGCAATGGTTTAAGTGCCTGAACCATTTGAATGGTTGAACAGTTTGGATTTGCAATAATCCCTTTTTCTCTCCAACGTGCTATATCTTGCGGATTTACTTCCGGAACTACGAGTGGAACATCAGGATCCATTCTGAAGTGGCTTGTATTGTCTACTACTACAGCACCAGCTTCTACTGCAAATGGTGCATATTTAGCCGATACTGATCCACCTGCACTAAAAAGTGCAATCTCTACATCTTCTTCTTCGAAGACACTTTCAGTTAGCTCTTTTACTAATACCTCTTCACCTTTGTACTCTATTGTACCTCCAGCACTTCTTGCACTTGCTAGAGGAACAAGTTTTGCAATAGGAAAATCGACCTCTTCAAGGACTCTTAGCATCTCTTCTCCAACTGCACCAGTAGCACCCACAACTGCAACATTGAATTTTCTCATATTTAACCTCGCCTCAATAAATTATGCGATTATATCGAAAATGAGATTACTATATTCTTGCATCTAAAAAGAGATCATTTTCTGAAATGGTATCTCCATCTGAAAGAATTGCCGCTCTTTCTACTACAGCAATGAGTTCGCGTATATTTCCAGGCCAATGGTATTCGATCATTTTTTCTTTTGCTTCTTCACTAAAAGCTTTTGGATTAAAGTCATATTTTTCAACTATATCTTCAAGGCACTTTTGTGCAATAGGTATTATTTCATCTTTTCTTTCTCTAAGAGGTGGTATGTGGATAGGAATAGTTGCAATACGATAGTAAAGGTCTTCTCTAAATTCTTGATTTTGCATTTTAGTTTTAATATCTGCATTGGTGGCTGCTACAATACGAACATCTACTGAAACTCCTTTTGTAGACCCTAGGCGATATATGACTTTTTCTTGGAGTGCACGAAGAAGTTTTGCTTGAAGGTGAAATGGCATTTCAGCAATCTCATCTAAAAAGAGTGTCCCGCCGTTTGCAGCTTCAAATTTTCCCATTTTAGCTTCAAAAGCATCTGTAAATGCACCTTTTTCAAAACCAAATAGTTCACTCTCTATCAAATTCTCGGGAATTGCAGCCATATTGATAGCAACGAATGGTTTATCTTTTCTGGGTGAGTTGTTATGAATTGTTTTTGCAAATAACTCTTTTCCTACGCCACTCTCTCCAAGTAAAAGTATAGAAGCATCACTTTTTGCAGCTTTGTAGGCAAGATTTAGAGTTTTTTCAAGTGCTTCAGATGTTCCATAAAACATTGAGTTGTTAGTTGGAACATCTTTTTTTACTCTTTTTTTAACTCTAGCTTGTACTTTTTGGCTGCGTCTGATAGCTTCAACAAGAGTTTCTACTTCAAATGGTTTTGTCAGAAAATCGCTTACACCGAGTCGTATCGATTCTATTGCCCGTCCCAATGTTGCATTTCCTGTAATTATAATAACATCATAACGTCCATTTAATTCTTCAACAAACTCTATGCCATTCATTCCAGGCATCGTTATATCGGATATTACAAGGTCATAACTCTCATCAAGTTTTTTAAGTGCTTCTTTTGCATTTCGAAAAGTTTTAACTTCAAAATCGTCATAATCTCCCAATGCAATTTCAAGGGATTTTCTCATATTAATATCATCTTCAACGATGGCTATCTTCATAAGATAAGACTCCATTAACGGATTTTTCTAATAATAACCAATCCATCGTTAAAGTCGACTTGAACAGGTGTAGGTAAGATTTTTAATATTATTGTCTCTTTTTTGCTTATCATTTCTGAATATGTTCCATATGAGTTGACAAAAACCCCTTCTTTAAAAAGACAAGATAGTATATTATTTTTGTTTTTTTTAATAAATGTTTCTATTTTATTGCTGTTTGATGCAATTTTGCATATAGTTTTACCCTTACTTTTAAAAGGAACCATTGCTTTAGAAAATTTTAATTTTTCATTTAATACTTTGAAGTTTTTGGTATAAAGATAGTAGCTAACATAGTAGTCATCGGCCATAACGACCGA
This sequence comes from Hydrogenimonas thermophila, assembly GCF_900115615.1. Lineage (NCBI taxonomy): Bacteria > Pseudomonadati > Campylobacterota > Epsilonproteobacteria > Campylobacterales > Hydrogenimonadaceae > Hydrogenimonas > Hydrogenimonas thermophila. Next base: position 28,801 of record NZ_FOXB01000004.1, read on the forward strand.
TGAAAGAAGATTAATTAGAAGCAAAAAGAGGATACCAGTCTTTTCCATACATTTTTATCTCCATTTCGACCTCATAAAGACCATCTTTTGCTGCAGAATCTATAATTGTAGCATTTTTAATCAATGCATTTACGCAGGTTCTAACTAACGATTTCTTTGTAACCATATTTACAATTTTGTCTCTACCTTCAATTTTTACACCTGCAATCTTTTCTGCCAATTGTCTATATGCATCTGCAATAGCTGCTCTTTTAGCCAATGCTTTTGCTTGGGCAGGGGATATAGTGTTTACAGGGGCAACACCTTGTCCGACAACTTTGAATATTAAGACATTATTTCTTGTAAGAGTTTGATTATTCTGTGTATAGGAGCTAATATTCCCACCACTACTGCTATTTCCAATTCCTTTAGTACTGCATCCACTTATCAGTAGAATAGCCAGTCCAGCTAAAATTAAACTTTTTTTCATCTTAGTCTCCTACCAATCTGATAAATAATAATCACAACTATTACAAGGATAGTTTCCACAATAATTGCTACTAGAGTTGTAAACAGGTGTTGCTTTTGTAGAGGTTAGTCCAACTACTTTTAAATTACAACCACTTAATAAAAAAACAAAAACTATACAGTTTACATAAACGAGGAACTTTTTTATCATTTTAGTCCTTGTTTTATTGATAACATCAATATCTAAGCAATTACTGTTCCAAGTTTAAAGGATTTTCTAAAATCTCCTCATCAGCTTCTTCTTTAGGACAACTTGCAATAGAATTGACTTTATCTCCGCTTTCAAGTGTAACTATTTTAACTCCACTTGTATTTCTACCAGCTTTTCGGATACTTTGCATATCTACACGAATCATTTTCCCTTTTTGTGTAAGAGCCATTAAATCTTTATGTTCATCAACAATTACTACACCTACAGCATCACCAGTTTTAGCGGTAAGTTTCATTGCAACTACACCTTTTCCTCCACGACTCTGGAGTCGATACTCATTTGCAGCTGTTCGTTTTCCAATTCCTTTTTCTGCTACTGTTAGAATCTCTTGTTCTTCATCACTGATTGTTGTAGCGCCTACAACATGATCACCTTCTATTTTAAATCGTATAGCAGTTACTCCTCTTGCTGTTCGTCCAATCTCTCTTGCATCTGTTACAGGGAATCGTATACACATTCCTTTTTTTGTTAATACAAAAAGTGACTGTGTTTCAGGCAAGACAATCTTAGCAGTAACAAGTTCATCATCTTCATCTAGTGTAATAGCTCTAACACCTACAGATCTAATATTTTTAAATTCACTCAAATTTGTTCGTTTGACTATTCCATTTTGAGTAAAGAATGCCAACGACTTGCTTTTATCAAAGTCAGTTGTTGGAATAATTGCCATAATGTTTTCATCTGGTTGCAGTTGGATGAGGTTTACAACAGCTTTACCTTTTGCTGTTCTGCTTCCTTCTGGAATTTTATAGACTTTTAACCAGTAGAGCTGTCCTCTATCTGTAATGAACATTAGTGTATCGTGAGTATTAGAAATGAAAAAGCTTTCAATAAAGTCATCATCATGTGTAGTAACAGCAGTTTTGCCTTTTCCTCCACGATGTTGTTTCTCATACTGTTTTACTGGAACGCGTTTTATATAGCCGCGATGTGTAATGGTAACAACCATAGGCTCATTAGGAATTAGATCTTCTATATCAATATCTTCATAATCATCAACAATCTCTGTCAACCTTGGTGTTGAGTAATTTTCTTTTATCTCAAGAAGTTCCTCTTTAATGATTTGGCTTAAAAGCTCTTCAGATTTGAGAATATTGCTAAGTCTTTCTATCTCGGCCATTAATTCTTGATACTCTTGCTCTATTTTGTCTCGCTCAAGTCCGGTGAGGCGTTGTAAACGCATATCAAGAATTGCTTGAGCCTGTTTTTCACTTAAGTTAAATCTCTCAATAAGACCACTTCTAGCTTCATTTGCATCTTTAGAAGCTCTTATAAGGGCTACAATTTCATCGATATTGTCAAGAGCAATTCTAAGACCCTCTAAAATATGTGCACGGGCTTTTGCTTTTTCAAGTTCAAATATTGTTCTTCTAATTATGATCGTTTTTCTATGCTGAATGAAGAGTTTGAGTAACTCCATCAGCTTAAAGATTTTAGGTTCTTTATTTTGAATAGCAAGAAGGATAATGCCAAATGTTATCTGCATTTGAGTTGATTTAAAGAGATTGTTTAGAATAATTTCACTCATTGTATCTTTTTTAAGCTCAATTACAACACGTATTCCTTCACGGTCACTCTCATCTCTTACTTCACTAATGCCTTCTATAACTTTATCTTTTGCTAATTGAGCAATATTTTCTATCAGTTTTGATTTGTTTACCTGATAAGGGAGTTCATCTATAACAATTACTTCACGATTCCCTTTTTTTTCTATATGAGTCTTTGCTCTAACCTTGATTCTACCACGACCGGTTTTGTATGCATCCATAATCCCTTTGCGTCCAAAGATTATGCCGCCAGTTGGAAAGTCTGGACCTTTAATATGTTCAAGAATCTCATCAAGCTCTGCATCAGGGTTATTAATAAGTGCTAAAAGTGCATCAATTAACTCATCTAGTCGATGTGGCGGAATATTTGTTGCCATACCAACAGCAATACCATTTGAACCATTCAGTAGCAAATTTGGAACACGACTTGGCAGGACATCAGGTTCACTCATTGTATCATCATAGTTAGGAATAAAATCGACAGTATCTTTCTCTATATCACGAAGCAACTCTTCAGCCAATCGTGTCATACGAGCTTCTGTATAACGCATTGCTGCCGGGTTATCACCATCTATTGAACCAAAGTTTCCCTGTCCATCAACAAGCGGTATACGCATAGAAAAGTCTTGCGCCATTCGTACCAGTGCATCATAAACTGCTGTGTCGCCATGTGGGTGGTATTTACCGATAACATCACCGACAATACGTGCACTCTTTTTATAAGCAGCACGAGATGTAACACCTAATTCATGCATTGCATAAAGTATACGTCTATGAACAGGTTTAAGACCATCTCTGGCATCAGGAAGAGCACGACCTATGATAACACTCATTGAGTAGTCAAGATAACTGCCCTTAATGCTCTCTTCAATAGATATTTCTTGGATATCCTCATTCTCTTTAAACAGATCTGACATTCAAAACCTTTTGCTTTGAAGAATTATAGTATTGATGATATTATCTAAAAATAGCTTAAGGATTAGAAAATTTATCATTATATTAAAAGTATAGATAGTTGCTAGATTTAGACTTTGGTTAAACATTGGTTATATTTTGTGCTACTTTAGTAATAAAAATTAACAGTTATAAAAAGTTTAAAGTTTTATAAGATAATATTGTTTAGTTGCTATTTTTACTTATAGAGAGACGATGGAAGTGTTGGAATGAAAACTATTAATAAAATTTATACAAGTAAATCGGAGTTAGAAAAGTTTGTAAATGATAACCATTTAAAAGAAAAAAATATTCTTCTTCAGATTTTTACAGGTATTTGTGATTTTGATTATATTAGTACTCTTGTAAATGATATAAAAACTATTATACCAAATGTTAAGATTATTGGTACTACAACTAGTGGAGAAATTATAGGAGATATTACAACAAATCGTGCGACAGTACTATCTTTTACTATTTTTGAAAAAACTAATATAGAAACATATGGCACAAAAATAGCAAAGAATAGTAAATATACAGCACAAAAGTTAATTAATCAATTTGAAAATTTTAAACATCCAAAAGTAATAATATCTTTTGCTGATGGATTACATATAAATGGAGAAGAGTATATTAATAGATTTGTTGAATATGATAGTAATATAATAGTAGCTGGCGGATTAGCTGCAGATAATGAACAATTTCAAAATACAATAGTTTTTACTGAAAATGAAATTTTTTTAGATGGTGCTGTTGCTGCATTACTTTTTAATGATGAATTAGAAGTTATAACAAAAGCAAGCTTTGGATGGGTAAGTATTGGTGAAACAATGACAATTACCAGTTCTATGAAAAATATTGTATATGAGATAGATGGCAGAAAAGCTGTAGATATTTATGCAAAATATTTAGGTTCAGATATTGCTAAACAATTACCAAAAACAGGGATTGAATTTCCTTTACTTGTAAAAAGGTCTGGTCAATTTATACCAAGAGCTGTAGTAGGTAAAAATAGTGATGGCTCTTTAATTTTTGCAGGTAATTTAAATGAAGGAGAGAAGGTAACTTTTGGTTATGGAAATATAGAAGCCATTGTAGAATACAGTGATAAAATAGCTAAAAGTCAAGAACTATATGTATGTGATTCAATATTTATCTACTCTTGTATGGCAAGGAAAGCACTTCTTAGAAAGAGTATAAATTTAGAGTTGAGTCCTCTAAATAAAATTGCTCCAATAAGCGGTTTTTTTACATATGGGGAGTTTTATACAAATAAAGGTTTAAACAATATTGGTCTATTAAATCAAACAATGACAATTTTAGGATTAAGTGAAAACAATCATATAAAAAAAGATAAAACAGAAATAAATACTTGTCATAAAAATATAAGTGAAAATCAAACTTTAAAAGCATTAACTCATCTTATTTCTGTTACGTCAAGAGAATTAGATAGCTATAAAAACAGACTTGAAGAGAGGGTAAAAGAAGCTACGCTGGAGATAAAAGAGTTAAACAAAGAGTTGGAAGATACACAAAAAGAGATTGTATTTACATTAGGTTTAATTAGTGAAGGACGTAGTAACGAAACAGGTAAGCATATAAAAAGAGTAGCAGAATATTCAAAATTATTGGCTCTGTATTATGGTTTAAATAATGATGAAGCTGAACTTTTAAAGCAGGCAACTCCTATGCATGATATAGGAAAAATAGCTATACCTGATTCAATATTAAATAAACCAGGTAAACTTACTAAAGATGAATTTGAGCTTATGAAGAAACATGCTGAATATGGTTATCAAATGATTAATAAATCAAACAGAGCTCTTTTAAAAGCTGCTGCAATTATTGCATATGAACATCATGAGAAGTTTGATGGTACAGGTTATCCAAGAGGTCTTAAAGGTTATGAAATACATATATATGGAAGAATAGTTGCTTTGGCGGATGTTTTTGATGCTTTAAGTACTAAAAGATGTTATAAAGATGCTTGGAGTGATGATAAAATTAAAGAGTTGATCATTAATGAGAGAGGAAAACATTTTGATCCAAAACTGACAGATATTATGTTAGAACATTATGATGAATTTGTAACGATAAGAGAGAATATATTGGATCCCGACAGTTAAGCTTATTAACCAATAGCATCTTCTTAATTATTATTTATTTTACTAAACTGCTTAATTTTTAATCAATTTCCATCTACCATTAAAATCAATATATTTGTATACTTCATATGTAAACTTTCTGGGAACAGAAAAAATTTAAAAGGAGAACATATGAAGAAGTGGTTTCTTTCTCTGTTAATGCTTCCAGCGTTAGCTTTTGCAGATGAACTTAATAGTGGTGATACAGCTTGGATGCTTGTTGCTACAGCATTTGTTATGCTTATGACACCAGCAGGACTGGCTCTTTTTTACGGTGGTTTGACACGAAGTAAAAACGTACTTAATACAATGGGTATGAGCCTTGCAGCTTATGCTATTGGTACATTGGTATGGGTTGTAGTAGGTTACTCAATCGCATTTGGTGACGGCGATATCATAGGTACTGGCAAAGTAATGCTTTCTGGAATCGGTTCAGATGCTCTTAGCGGTACAATTCCAGAACTTCTTTTTGTAGCATTTCAGGGGACATTTGCTGCAATTACTGTTGCAATTGCAAGTGGTTCAATGATTGAGCGTGTTAAGTTTTCTACATTTGTTGTCTTTTCAGCATTATGGATTATAGCAGTTTATGCTCCTATTACTCACTGGGCATGGGGTGGCGGTGAAACGCTAAACTTTGGTGAGATAGATTTTGCAGGTGGTACTGTTGTTCATATTAATGCAGGTGTTGCAGGTTTTGTTGTTGCAATGCTTCTTGGTCGACGTAAAGATTATGAAAAAGCAGCTATCAAACCTTTCTCACCAATTCTTGTAGTACTTGGTGCAATGCTTCTTTGGTTTGGATGGTTCGGTTTCAATGCAGGTAGTGAAGTTGCAGCTGATGGTACAGCAGCATCAGCATTCCTTGTGACAAATGTAGCGGCATCTTTAGGTGTTATTGGATGGATTGCAGGTGAGTGGCTAGTATTTAAAAAGCCTACATTGGTAGGTGGTGCTTCTGGTGCAGTTGCTGGTCTTGTTGCAATTACTCCGGCTTCTGGTACAGCAGGTGTTGGTGGTGCTATTATCATCGGTCTTGTAGGTGGTTTCCTTGGATTCCTAGCTGTTTCTAAAATCAAAAAAATGTTCAAAGTAGATGACTCTTTGGATGCTTTCTGGGTACACGGTCTTGTAGGTATCTGGGGATCAATCGCTACTGCGATTTTCATTGCAGACTATGCAATGCCTGAAAACTACAGCATTGGAAGTCAGCTTGTCAGTCAGTTAATGGCAGTTGGTTTGACAGTTGTGTATAGTGGTATAGTTACAGCAATTGTATATTTCATTGCTGCAGCAGTTACAGGTGGTGGACGTGTTGATGAAGAGACTGAGACAATTGGTCTTGATGAGTCTACACACGGCGAACGCGCTTTAAACCTGTAATGTAAAGGAGTTTAAAATATGAAAAAGATAGAAGCAGTTATTAAACCTTTTAAACTGGAAGATGTAAAAGATGCCCTCGCTGAAGCTGGCATTACTGGTATGACTGTAGCTGAGGTAAAAGGTTATGGTCGTCAACAAGGACACAGCGAACTATATCGTGGAGCTGAGTATGTCGTTGATTTTCTTCCAAAAGTAAAAATTGAGCTGGTTGTTAGTGATAGTAATGTTGATATGGTTATTGAAAAGATAACAGAAGCTGCTCGAACAGGAAAAATTGGTGATGGAAAGATATTTGTAAGCAGTGTTGAAAAAGCAGTCAGAATTCGTACTGGTGAAGAGGACGAAGAGGCGCTTTAACAAACTAAGAGGGGATAAATTCCCCTCTGACTAATTTTTAATCAAAAATTCCTTCTTCTGCTCTTAAAAAATCAAAAAACTGATTAAAATTTATACAATCTTCTCTCTTATCAACTCCTTCAATATTCCTTATAATTAATATTGAAAAAAATCTTTTGTATTCAATAAAAAAAAGGAGTTAAGGAATGAATCCAGGAGACTTGTCGTATATCATCGATACTCTGTTTTTACTCTTTGCAATGACTTTAATCATATTTATGGTTCCAGGCTTTGCAATGTTGGAAGCAGGTATTGTAAGAACTAAAAATGTAAGTGCTGTTTTGACAGTCAATACAATGATTTATGCTGTAGCATCTATGGTATTTTTGCTTATAGGGTATCAGTTGGCATTTGGGACTTGGGAAAATGACAGCGTAAGCAAATGGGCTGCTTTTTTATTTCAAATGGCATTTGTTGGTAAAACAGTAAATATTATGAGCGGTGGTGTAAGTGAGCGTACGCGTGTTATTCCATTAATGATTTTTACAGTTGCAATGGCTGCGGTTATATACCCTTTGGTTGTCAATTGGACTTGGGGTGCAAATATGCTCAGTGGTACATTTTTAGATATCAGCTCTATGCATGATTTAGCCGGTTCAACAGTAATTCACTCAACAGGAGCTTGGGCACTTTTTGCAGCAATATTGGTTATTGGTCCAAGAAAAGGTCGATATGTAGATGGTAAAGTACGTGTAATACCTGCTTCAAATATTCCTCTTGTAACATTGGGTGCACTGGTATTGTGGATTGGATGGTTTGGTTTTAATGGCGGTTCTGTTGGCTCAATAGCTTCAAAAGAGAATGCTGATACAGTAGCTCTTACAATAATGAATACAAACACAGCTGGACTAGCAGGTGCAATTATTGCAGCAATTATTGTATATATACAGTATAAAAAATTTGATATTACAATGATTTTAAATGGTGCTCTTGGTGGTTTGGTTGCTATCACAGCAGGTGCTGATCTGTTTGATATCTATACTCCTATTTTGATTGGTGCTATTGGTGGTGCATTGGTTGTATTTGCTGTTCCGCTTTTTGATAAGTTTAAAATAGATGATCCTGTTGGTGCATTGTCTGTCCATTTGGTTAATGGAATTTGGGGAACAATAGCAGTAGGTATATTTGCTGAAGGTGTATCTTTGGGAGATCAGCTAAAAGGTGTTTTAGTTGTTGCAGTGTTTGCTTTTGTGGTATCATATGTTACTATATATGCTATAAACAAAGTTTTTGAATTCCGTGCCAGCGATGAAGAGCAGATGGAAGGTATAGATATTAGTGAGTGCGGTATAGAGTCTTATCCTGAGTTTAAACGAGCATTCTAATTTTTAAGAAGGAGAAGTTGATGAAGAAGATAGAAGCAGTTATTAAGCCTTTTAAAATAGAAGAGGTTAAAGATGCATTGGCAGAGGCTGGTATTACAGGTATGACTGTTAGTGAAGTAAAAGGTTATGGTAGACAAGCAGGTCATACTGAACTATACCGTGGTGCTGAATATGTTGTAGATTTTATTCCAAAAATTAAAATAGAAGTTGTTGTAAACGAAAAAGATCTTGATATGGTTGTAGAAAAGATTGTATCAGCAGCTAGAACTGGAAAAATTGGTGATGGTAAGATATTTGTAACAGATATAGAGAAAGTAATCCGCATACGTACTGGTGAAGAGGATGAAGAGGCTATCTAAATAAATAAGTCTGAATAGTTTTAAGCTATTCAGACTCTTTATATCTTTATATTAGTTAAGCAAGTTTGCCATACTGCTAGCTAAAACACTCTGTTGATGAGCCTGTGCTATTAAAGAAGCATTAAGTTTAATGTTTTGATTTGTAATATTGTTAATATTTTCAGCAATATCTGTATCTTCATTTATACTTCTAGCTCTATTTTGGTTAACCAGCTTTTCTGAGAGGTTATTGATATTTGATATCTCACTATTTGTTGCACTTGACACCGAACTAAAAGCGCTGTTAAGAACAGTTGTAAAATCTTTAATTGTGTCTTGATTGTCTATTTGTATATCAGAGACATTTACACTGCTTAAATCAACACCCATAGATTCAAAAGCATTACTGCTAAATAGATTTTTACCATTGAAAGTGGTACTGTCTATTACATCATTCATTGAACGTTTTAATGCTTCAGACTGGCTGGCAATCATACTTTTTTGATCACTGTTTAATGCAGCGCTATTGTATTGTACACTTAGTTGGTTCAGTTCATCACTCATTTTGCTTAAACTGTCAAGAGAAGATGAGGCAATTTGAAGCATAGCAATAGAGTTATTTGAATTTGTAATCTGTTGAGTTGTTTCACTAATTTCAGAACCAATAGTATCGATCAACATCTGTAAACTGGCTTCATCCATTACCTCTTTTTTGCCGCTACCAACTTCATTTATAGACTTTTCCACCTCTTTTTTTGTAGTTTGGATGTGATTCCAGCTTGTATTGTCGGTTATTTTCATGATTGCCTCCTTCTTTTAAGTCAATCTTACTCTATTGTAAGACTTGATAACTTAATATTATATAAAAACTATTTATTGACTCTGCTCTTTTTTCTAAAATAGTAAAATACTACTATTATTAAAATAGATATTCCTAATAAAATATAGTGCATAGCCTCTTGAATTTTATCTTCATGCTCTCCAAAAATATAACCAAGTGATAAAAGTACAATGCACCATATACCAGCACCAATAAAAGTATATATACTAAAACTTAAAAGAGGCATTTTAGCTATTCCAGCTGGAAGAGAGATATATTGACGAATTCCAGGTATCAGTCTGCCAAATAGTGTACTGGCCGACCCATACTTTTGAAAAAATAGTTCAGTCTTTTTAATAGTTTCTTCTTTAATAAAAAAGTATTTTCCATATTTTATAAGAAATGGACGACCAAGTTTATGTCCAAGAATATAGTTAAAAATTGCTCCAGCAAGTGAGCCACCTGCTCCAGCAACAAATGCAGTTATAAGATTCATTTCACCTTTACTGGCTAAATATCCGGCAGGGATCATCGCAACCTCACTTGGAAAAGGAAAAAAAGAGCTCTCTAAAAACATCATAATAAATATTCCTAAATATCCTAAAGTTCCTACTGTCTCTACAATCCAGTTTACTATTTCTGCCATCAATTAACATCCTCCTAACTTGATAGCGGTATAATACTATTAAAAAAAAGGTTTTTCAATGGTCATTACTATTTCTGATCCACTTGACATGCATTTGCACTTACGGGATGGCGATATGCTTGAAATTGTTGCTCCTCTTAGTAGCAAAACATTTAGTGGAGCTTTGATTATGCCTAATTTGGTGCCACCTGTAACAACCAAAGAGGCTGTAAATGAGTATAAAATTAGAATAGAAAAGGCTAAAAAAGAACACACATTTACTCCATATATGACACTTTTTTTTAGATCTGATTACACAAAAGAGTTTTTAGAAGAGGTAAAAGATGATATTTTGGCTATTAAACTCTATCCAGCCGGTATAACTACCAACTCTGAAGGTGGTGTTAGCGGTTTTGATCTTGAAGAACTATCTTCTACACTAAATGCTATGAGTGATCTTGGCATCCCACTTTGTGTACATGGTGAGACAGGTGGCTTTGTGATGGATAGAGAAGCAGAGTTTATACCAATTTATGAGATGCTTGCTAAAAACTTTCCAAACTTAAAAATTATAATGGAGCATATCACAACAAAAGAGGCAGTTGCAGCGCTTGATCGTTATGATAATCTTTATGCAACAATTACACTACATCACCTTTACATTACATTAGATGATGTAGCAGGAGGACTTTTACAGCCGCATCTATTTTGTAAGCCTATAGCAAAGCGGCCTGAAGATCGTACTGCTTTATTGAATGTTGCACTTGGAGCACATCCAAAGGTAATGTTTGGTTCTGACTCTGCACCACACCCAAGAAACAGTAAAGAGGCACCTGGATGTGCAGCTGGAGTATTTACAGCTCCTATAGCTCTACAGGCTTTGGCACAGCTTTTTGATAAACACGGAGCATTAGAGAATTTACAAAGCTTTGTCAGTGATAATGCAAAACGTATTTATGGTATTACTCCACCTTCTAAAGAGGTTGTTTTGGAAAAATCAGAATATCTTGTACCTGAAATTTATGAAAATAGTGTAGTTCCTATGTTTGCAGGACAAAGCCTTGAGTGGAGGGTCGTGCGTGCAGGCTAGAATTCTTCTACTTGAAGATGACCAACTTTTTGGAGAGACTCTTGTAGATTTTTTAGAAGAGGAGGGGTATGAGGTTGTACACTTTCTTGAAGCAAAGTTGGCTATAGAGGCTATTTATGAACAAGGGTTTGACATCTATTTGCTAGATGTCAATGTTCCAGATATGAATGGCTTTGATCTATTATGCCAACTTAGAGAGAGTGGCGATAAAACACCGGCAATTTACATTACATCTGCAAGAGATAAAGAGGCTCTCTCTACAGGGTTTAATTGTGGAGCTGATGATTATATGAAAAAGCCAATTGACCTTGATGAACTTGCCTTGCGAATTGGAGCACAGTTGCGCAGAATGCAAAACTCTCAGAAAATAGCTGTTGGAAAGTACCATTTTGACAGAGAGCGTTTGGTGCTTTATAATGGTGATAACATAATAGCTATGCCTAAAAAGCAGGCTGAACTTTTAGCTCTATTGCTTGAGAATAGAGGAGAAGTTGTTACAACAGAAGAGATTTTAGAAGAGTTGTATGGAGAAGATAATCCCGGTACAGGTGCATTAAGAGTTTATATAAATAAATTAAAACAGATTTTTGGTAAAGATGCTATTTCAAATATTAGGGGAATTGGGTACTGCTTTGAAAAATAGAGAGATATTTAAAGTTTTACTCTTTTATGTGGTAACATTTGTCTCCATGTCAGGTTTAATGTGGGTAGTTTTTGAAAATTTTGGATATAGCAATAAAAATTTTTTGGTAGTAACAGCTATGCTTCTTCCATTAGCAATGTTGTTTGGTTATATTCTTTCTAAAATAGCACTTGAGCCTCTTTTTATAACTAATGATCTACTTGATAGACTGTTAAAAGATACTCTTCATGAACTCAATATTCCTCTTTCAACAATATTTGCAAATGTCTCTATGCTTAAACGCAAAGAGAGTGATCCTAAAAAGCTGGTTCGTCTTGAGCGTATAGAGAGAGCAGGGGAGAATTTAAAAGAGTTATATGAAGATCTTGACTATTTTATAAAAAAAGAGATTGGTACAGTTGAGTGTGAAACTTTTGATTTAAATGATGTTATTAAAAAAAGCATTGCCAAAATAGAGGGTGCAAGTGAAGATATTACGATACAATACACTCCAGAGTCTATGGTGATAATTGCAGATAGACGAGGTTGTCAAAAAGCTGTTGATAACCTTATAAGTAATGCTGTTAAATACAACCGTCCAAAAGGTTTTGTGAAAATTTCAATTCAAAACGGGTGGTTGGTAATTGAAGATAGTGGTATAGGAATGGATGAAACGACACTGTTTCATATATTTGATCGTTACTATCAAAGTGATTTGAATGCATCAGGATATGGCATAGGTTTGCATATTGTTAAAACATTTTGTGATGAGCATGGTATTGAGATATCAATAGATTCAAAAGTAGATGAAGGAACAACGTTTCGATTGGGATTTGAAGCACTTAAGGAACGGAGTAAAAATTGAATATTAAATCTATAACTGACTGGGTAGATTACGGTTTTATTGGATTATTGGGATTTTTAAGTATTATTGCTTTATGGCTTATATTGGATAGATACTTTTACTATCGTCATATAGATTTAGAAAGTTTTCAAGAGAAAGAAGAACTAGAAATAGCACTGGGTGAAAATATGACAATGATTGCTTCTATAGGTGCCAATGCTCCATTTATAGGTTTGCTTGGAACAGTTGTAGGCATAATGGTAACATTTATAACTATAGGACAAAGTGGACTTGTTGATACAAAAGAGATTATGGTTGGTTTGGCACTTGCTCTTAAAACTACTGCTGGAGGAATTTTAGTAGCAATTCCTGTTATATGGCTCTACAATCTTTTAGCCCGTAAAGCAGAAATCTTAATTGCAAAATGGGAAATAATTAATCGCAATAGACGTTATGAAAATTAAAAAGTTTGATCAAATTAATGTACTTCCATTTATAGATATAATGCTTGTTTTGCTTGTAATTGTTCTTACAAGTGCATCATTTGTAAGCAAAGGTACAATACCTATTGATTTACCTAAGGCAGGAGAAGGTAAAAAGGCAGTTACAGAGAAGATGAAAACTATTGTTATAAATAAGCAGGGAGTCTTTTACTTTGAGTCAAAAAAAGTAAATTTTGAAAAGTTGAAGCAAAATATTTTAAATTTAGATCCTAAGAAAGATACCATACTTATAAAGAGTGATGCAAAAAGTCAGTTTCAAAACTTTGTAAAAGTTATAGATTTTCTTAAAACTAAAGGATTTGAAAAAGTTAGTATAGAGACTCAAAAAGAGTAATTTTTAATAATTTTCTATATAGCTTTCAAACTCTTCTAGAGGGAGAGGTTTGCTAAAAAGATAACCTTGATATACGGTGCATCCGATATCTTTAAGAAACTCTTTTTGCTCAACTGTTTCTACACCTTCCGCAATTGTTTGAAGTTTCATAGAGTCTGCAATAGCTACAGTTGCATTAACAATTGCTTTATCATTTTCATCATTGGCAATATCTGTTACAAATGATCTATCAATCTTTAGCTGGCTTAAAGGCAGTGATTTTAGATAAACAAGAGATGAAAATCCTGTTCCAAAATCATCAAGCGAAATTGAGATTCCCATCTCTTTTAATTTATGCATTTTATCAACTACTTTTTTAAGATCATTAAGAAATAGTGATTCTGTCAGTTCAAATTTAAGCATACCTTTTTTAATATTATATTTTTTAATTTTTTCTTCTACACTTTCTATAAATTCAGGTAGCATAAACTGTTTTACACTAATATTTACACTTATAGGAATTGATTTGAATTTACTGTTTTTTGACCAGTTATGAATATGCTGACACACTTTTTCAAGAACAATATCACCCAATTTAATGATTTGACCACTTGATTCAGCTATTGGAATAAATTTAATAGGAGATATGATCCCATCTACCGGATGTTGCCATCTACAAAGTGCTTCAGCACCAGTAATTTTTCCATCTAAAGAGATTTGGGGCTGATAAAAAACTTTAATTTCATCATTTTCAAAAGCTTTGTTTAGTCTATACTCTATTTCTATTTGCTGTTCAATCTCTTTTTGCATATTGTGGTTGTAATATTTTATACAATTTTTACCAGCTTTTTTAGCATCATATAGAGCAAGATCTGCTTTTTTTAATAGCTCTTCCGGGTTATGTTTACTACCCTTGAAAAAAATAATTCCCATACTAAATTCAGGATGAATTTCCATCATATAAGGTTCAGGTAAAAAGAACTCTTTTTCAATATTTTGACGAATTTTATTGATTTTTTCTTCTATTTCATTATCTATATTTTTTAAATTTGTTAGAATAATAATAAACTCATCACCTCCAAATCTTAATGCTATATCATTTTCAGTAATAGAATTTTTTATACGTAAAGCTATCTCTTGTAGTAATATATCTCCACTTTTATGACCAGCTGTATCATTAATCTTTTTAAAGTTATCCATGTCTATAAATACTAGTGCATTGTCAAAACCATTTTCATTAGAAGCAATCATTATTTGCTCCATATAATTGTTTAGTAAACTTCTATTGGGCAAGCCTGTAAGAGTATCATAATAAGCAAGATACTCAATTTTCTTTTGAGCTTTTTTTATATCACTAATATCTAAAATTGCACTGACACGTACTTTTTCTCCAAATAGATCTATATTTTTACCTCTTGCAAGAACAGGAATTTTTTTTCCATTTTTATGTTTAATAGCCATCTCATAAGGATCAGCATTATCAATTTTCATTTTTTGAGTTACATAATCACGAACACTAGGATCAATAATATCATTTATAGCATGCATACCAATAAGTTCTTCAATTGAGTAACCGGTAATATGTGATGCCATCTCATTTGCTAAAATGCATCTCTTATTGACATCAAATACAAAGAGACCTTCTATTGTAGTATTTAGCAGTTGTTCAAATGTTTCTTTAGATTTTTTTATCTGATTTTCAAGCTCTTTTTGACGGGTTATATCTCTTCCACTACCGACAGTTCCTAGAAGATTTCCTTCATCATCAAATAGTGGTGCTTTATGAACCTCCAAATAGAGCATTTTCCCTTTAACATTACCAAACTCTTCAAAACGCATAGGTTTCATATGTTCAAGAGTTACAACATCAGAGTTGAAGCATAGCTCTCCAAATGTATGCCATTCTGGGTTATCAGGGTGTTTTTCTCTTTCTCTTTTTGCAAAGAAAACATCGGTTTTACCAATAGGTTCTTCAGTGTCCTTAGCCATTAAAAGGTTTTCACATAATGCTTTATTGGCAAAAAGGTAGCGTCCTTCTGTATCTTTTGCCCAAAGCATATCGGGTAGATTGTCTGCCAGTAATCTTAAAAATTTTATGTTTTCAATCATTTTATTTGATTTCACTTTGCAAAACCTTCTCTTTAGTTAAAACAAACCTGAATAATAATTCTATTTTAATTTTATTAAATTAAGCTTCAACAGCTTTAAATTTTTATATTTCTTTATTTAATTATTTCTTCTTTGCACACTTTCTGCACGACAGGAAAATAGAATTCATAATCTTAAGTTTAAAAGGAATAAAAATGAAAAAGATGAATAGACGAAAAGCGATGACGGTTATTTTAGGAGCAATGGCAGCAGGAGCTACTGCAGCAGTTGCAAGAGTTAATGTATATAACTCTTGTGCTGCAAATATGACAAATGAAGATGAAAAAACAAAAGGCAAATGCGGAAGCAACATGCGAAAAGAGATGAAAAGTAAATGTGGAAGCAAGATGAGTGATGCTGAGTGTAAGAAATTCAGAGAAGAGATGAAGGGTAAATGCGGTTCTAAGATGAAAGATGCAAAATGTGGTGCCAAAATAAGAGATTGTAAGTGCGGATCAAAGATGGAAAATAAAAAAGAAGAGAAGATGAAAGAGATGAAGGGTAAGTGCGGTACTGGAAAATGTGGCGGAAGTATGAGATAAGTTATGCTGATAGATGGATGTGGTCTAGGACTAAGGAATAGTTTCATAAATGAAATAGAAGAGTATCAAGAGAGTATAGATTTTCTTGAAATAGTACCTGAAAATCTAATGCATATGAATAAGAAAGAGGCAAAACGGTTTGAAAGCATATGTGAGAAGTTCCCAGTAATTGCTCATGGCTTATCTCTCTCTTTGGGAGATGTGAAGCATCTTGATCTGAAGCATCTAAAACGACTAAGAAAATTTCTTGATAAATATGGCATAGAGGACTATTCAGAACATTTGAGTTTTACATCAATAGATGGAGTTCAGAGTTTTGAACTACTTCCGTTGCCAATGACTGAAGCTATGGTAGAAGGGGTTGTAGATAAGATTAAGATAGTTGAAGAGATTCTTGAAAGAACTCTTGTTATTGAAAATCCTACCTATTATACTGTTCTTGCTTCAACTATGGAAGAGAGTGAGTTTATTGCTGAAATTTTAAAAAGAAGCGGAGTAAAACTTTTGCTTGATATTAATAATGTTTTTGTTAACAGTTTTAACCACGGTTTTGACGCAGAAGCTTTCATAGATGAAATCAATTTTGAAAAAGTTGCATATTGTCATATAGCTGGACATATGGATTATCGTAATGATCTTCTTGTTGATACTCATGGAATGCCTGTAAAAGAGGAAGTATGGAATCTGATGCGTTATGTTTTGGCTAAAAAGAGAGTTCCAATTATGTTAGAACGTGATAACAACATTCCTCCTCTTAAAGAGTTAATGAAAGAGTATGAGAAGATGCAAGGAATATATAATGGAGTATGAACAAAAGGTATTGAAGAGCTTTTTTAAAGCAATAAGATCTGGTAATACTAAAAGCTATATAAATGGAGATATCTACAAAAAGTTAATCTATTATCGATTTGAAGAGGCTCTTTTGGCAACATATCCGATCTTCTATTCCCGAATTAGTGAAAAGAAGTGGCGTAAACTTGTAAAGGCATTTATTGCTACTGAGACGACCACCCCTTTTATGTGGAAAATGCCTAAGAAATTTGGTCGTTTTGTAGCATCAAAAATGAAGAAACCAAAATATATAAAAGATCTTTTATGGTTTGAGTGGATAGAGGTAGAGCTTATGATGGCTCCATATAAAAAAACAAAACATAAAAAGGTTGACTTTTCAAAATGTTACAAAGTAGCTAAAAGTGCTCGTGTCAAGAGACTCTCTTACCCTGTAATGTATGGTGAGTTTAAGCCTAAAGGTAAATACTGGATAGTAATTTATCAAACCTCTTTTGGTGATGTAGAGTGGATGGAGATAACACCATTTATGGGAGAGCTTCTTAAAAAGTGTAATGGTAAAAAAGAGCTTTCAAAAATTGTAGAGAAGGTCTCTAAAAAGTATGATATAGAGGTAAAAGATGCTAAAGCAGTTCTTGAAAAAGGGCTTAAACAACTTCTGAAAAAAGGAGTCCTCATTTAGGAGGCTGTTATGTTAATAAAACTTATCTATATAGAATTTTCAAGGTTTACAGAATATTTTAAGAGTCTTTCTCTTCTTTTTGTGCGCCTTATACTGGCTTATGGTTTTTTTGAACCAGCTATGATGAAGTGGAGTGATATCTCTGCCGTGTCACAATGGTTTGGATCTATGGGAATACCATTTCCTACACTAAATGCCTATTTGGCAGCTACAACAGAGCTAAGTGGCGTTGTTTTACTGACGTTGGGGTTTATGACACGTCTGATTGCAATACCTCTTATAGCTGTTATGATTGTAGCGATTATTACAGTGCATCTGCCACAAGGATTTTCTGCGGGCAATAATGGATTTGAGATACCGCTTTATTATATGATAATGCTCTTTGTACTGGTTACACACGGTCCTGGACGCTTTAGTATTGATGAGGTTGTATTTGAAGAGAGATAAAAGCTCTCTCTTTTTAGCCTTGTATTGAGTAATGTTGAAATTTTACTTATACACTTAAAAGATGGTATTCGATATAATCGCCTTATATTATGTAGAAGGTAAAAACGGGTGCAGATCGAGGTTGTCAACGAACTTTTAAATGATAAAAAGAGACTTCTTACAGATATATATTTTGAGTTACAAAGAATCTTTGAAGAGAAGTATGGTTCCGATACTGTTGTGCTTATGGAGATAGGAACCTTCTTTGAAGTCTATGAAGTCAACAATGATGAGATGAAGATCGGTAAAGCAAAAGAGATTGCCGAGCTTCTAAATATTCAGCTTACAAGAAAAAATAAGACAATATTGGAAAACTCTGTTGCCAACCCGTTAATGGCAGGCGTACCTTCTGTTTCACTTGACAGGTACCTTTCAAGACTTGTACAGAGCAAAAAGTATACTATCGTTCTTGTTCGTCAAAAAGGTACACCTCCAAAAGTAAAACGTTATATCTCAAATATTCTATCTCCAGGTACCAACTTTGACTATCTTGTAGAGCCGAATGAAAACTATATTGTCTCTTTAATTGTTGATATAAACAAGGGAATCTACTCTTGCGGTTACAGTGCCATAGATGTAAGTACAGGAAAAACTTGGCTAAATGAGGTTCACGGTACCAGAGAAGATAAAACCTATGCACTCGATGAGATATTTAATCAGTTACAAAGTTACAATACATCTGAGCTTCTTTTAACACTAAATGATTCATCTATCGATCCAGATTGGATCGTTAGATATTTGGAGATTGAAGGGCATATTAGTTATACAATTGGTCAGACACGTCATAAGATTGCTTATCAAAATGAACTATTTGCCAATGTTTACTCCATTAGATCATTTTTAAGTCCGATTGAGTATCTTGATTTGGAGCGTTATCCATACGCTTCAGAGTCGCTCTCATTGCTAATCGATTTTATCATAGAACACGATGCTGCACTGATTGAGAAGATGAACCGTCCCATCTTTTTGGGAGGTCAGCACTTTGTATATCTTGGAAACAATGCTCTTGAGCAGTTAAATATTATAAGTCGTGATCCAGATGAGATGACACTGCTTAAACTCATCGATCTAACATCTACAGCAATAGGGAAGAGACTATTTAAAGAGAGACTTTTAAATCCTATCTGCGATGAAAAAGAGCTTCGACGACGCTATGATTTGGCTGAAAAGGTGATCGAGCATACCCAAAACTTCTCAAATATGCTTAAAGAGGTTTACGACCTTGAAAGAATTTTAAGGCGCATAAAACTGGGTAAACTTCACCCTTTTGAAATAGTATATCTCTATGATTCTTTAAAGGCTCTTGAGCAGCTTGTATGGGAAGCTAAAGGGGTAGGTGTTGATGTAGAAGATGATTTGCGTGTAGAGATAGAGAGTTTTGCGACAGAGTTGGAGAGGACTTTTGTCCTTGAAGAGTGCGCTAAATTTAGACGTGATCAGATAGAGAGCAACATCTTCCAACCTGGCATAAATCTATTTATAGATCAGATAGTTCAAGAGAATAAAAAAGAGTTTGAAAAACTTGAATCGATACGACTTCACATAGAGAACTTTTTTGACCGCGGTGACAAAAATGATACTGAATATGTAAATATTGGATGGCTTGAGAGTGAAGGGTATCATTTGGTTATGACACGTACCCGTTTTGGGCTTATAGAAAAGGAGTTAATGGAAAGTTTCTTGCTTCTTGACGGTAACCACTACTTTCTAAGAGATTTTAACTATAAAAAGCTAAAAAACAGTGTTAAGATAACCTCTAAATTGATTGATGAGATATCTAAAGTTTTGATGGCAAATCAGGCTCGTATAGTTGCATTGACAAAACAGAGCTATGGTGAAGCGCTTGAGATGCTTGAAAAAAGATATGCTCAACTGCTAGAGCATATCATAGCCTTTGTTGGGCGTTTTGATGTTGCAATAGCAACAGCTAGGGCGGCACGCCAATTTAACTATGTGCGTCCTGAGATTTTAAAGCGTAAAGATGATGAGCAGACACTGGAGATTATAGGTTTGCGTCATCCGCTTATTGAATCTCGTGAAGAGAATGGCATTTATATACCTAATGATTTGCTTTTGGGAGATTTGCCTGAGAAGGTTGAACATGAACATGTAACACTTCAAACAAGCGAGGGAGAGTCTGTTAAGGGTATTTTGCTTTATGGAATCAACTCCAGCGGTAAAAGCTCTTTGATGAAGAGTGTCGGAATGGCCGTTATTATGGCTCAAGCCGGTTTTTTTGTACCTGCTGCATCGATGAAATTTCATCTTTTTGACAAACTATTTACAAGAATTGTCAGTAAAGACAACCTTTACAAAGGTCTTAGTACTTTTGCTATTGAGATGATGGAGCTTAAAAATATTTTCAATCGTGCAACAAAAGGCTCTCTTATTTTAGGTGATGAGATAAGTCACGGAACAGAGACAGAGTCAGCTGTGGCTATTGTAGCTAGTGCGGTAAAACGGCTTCATGATATGGGAACTCTTTTTATAGTGGCTACACATTTACATAAATTGACTGAACTAAAACCAGTTACAGATTTAAAAGGTGTAATATTTTTACATTTGGGTGTTGAGTATGATGAAAAAGATGATACTCTTATCTACAACAGAAAGTTGATGCCCGGCTCTGGTAGTACGCTATATGGGCTTGAGTTTGCTAAATCTATACATATGGATAAAACTTTCATTGAGACTGCATATGCTATTCGTGAATCTTTTGGAAATGAAGGTAGCCAACTCAAGCAACTTAAAAAGAGAAAGAGGAGTCGTTACAACAAAGAGTTGTACCTTAGCAGTTGTGCATTATGTGGTGCTCCAGTTGATGAGGTTCACCACATAAAACCACAGTCAGAAGCTGATGAATTAGGCAACATAAAACACTTTCATCAAAATCATAAATATAATTTAATCCCTTTATGCAAGAAACATCACAAGATGGTACACGATGGAAGGGTGATCATACACGGTTTTGTTATGACTGATGCTGGTTTACAGTTGCGATATAGTGAAAATGATGTATAATCTTTATAAATCAATATTTTAGTAGGAGTGAGTATGAATCTACCTGTTATAGATATACCAGTGCATCTTCCATTCGATGTACCTTTGTTGATCCATCCGATCTTTGTCCATTTCGCTATGGCGATTCCTGTTATAGTTCTATTAATAGAACTTGTTAATATTAAAGCTAAGAAACCGGCTGTAAGCATTACCTCTCTATTTTTGCTTACACTTCTTATGGTTGTTTACCTTGGTGCTTTCTTTACAGGAAAAGCTGATGGTTCAGAAGCATTTTCTTTGCTTGGTTCAGAAGCTAAAGAGGAGTTAAAAGAGCATAAACTACTTGGAACATATATGGTTTATGCTACTTCTGTGCTATTCCTTTTTAAAATTTTAGCAATGCTTGTAAAGCAAAACTGGTCAAGAAATCTCTTTCTAGTTCTGCTTGTTCTATTTATTGCTACAGCATTTAAGCAAGGGAAAGATGGTGGAGAGCTTGTTTATGAGTATGGAGTTAATGTAAAAGCTGTAAATGAACTACAAGATAGAGTTGATGATATGCAATATGATATTGATGACTTGAAAGCTGAACTTAAAAAAGCTAAAGAGTCAAGCAGTGTTCAAAGTGCAGATGCAACTCAAAGTGAAAGCACTAAAGTTGAAGAGAGTGCTACAGAAGATAAAACAGAACATGAAACTACTGCACCTGAAAATAGTACAGATGCAACACCTGCTGTAAAAGAGGATGCAACAGCTGCTGGGGAGAGTAAAGAAGCAGAACCAGTAGCGCACGAGGCTGTACCAGCTACTACAGAAACAGCACCAACTATGGAGCATCACGCACCTGCTCCTACAGAACACCATACGCCTGCACCAGCTGGGCATGACCACGCTCCAGCACACGAGTCTGCACCGGAAAATACGACTCCGGTACATATACCAACACACTAATGGCCAAGAAAAGGCCTCTTCCTTTCATTATATCCGCCTCTTTAGATGAGAGGCGGCGTAATCAAATACTTAGACGTTATAAAATCAAAAGTTCAAATATCGCAAGAGTTTATGAGGGTGACGGTTGGATTCTTTATAATCCAACAAAGAACAGCTATTTTAAGTTACCAAAAGAGATGATCCCAAGCCGAGAGCTTGAACACCGCATAAAGAGCATTCATAATTACATTGAAGAGTATAAGAGTCTCATAGATATAGAGCGTCGTGCTGAAATGGATGCTCAAATAAAAGAGATACGCACAACTAGCCCCAAAGAGCGTGAACATTACGGGCGCGCAGTTTTGGGGCTCAAAGGCAGAAGTGCAGGAAGGAAGTTTGATCTTTATCTTGTCCGCTTTAGTCGTGATGCTTTAATTCAAACAGAGATTGGAAGCGGAGATATTGTATTAATCAGTCGTGGTGATCCTTTAAAAAGTGACCTTACGGCTACAGTGATGCAGGTATCAAAAAACTATATTGAAGTAGCCTTTTTATCAAAACCCCCTGTTTGGTGCAAAGATAATAATATACGTCTTGATCTATTTGTAAATGATGTAACTTTTAAGCGAATGGAGAGAAATCTTGAAAAGATGCGTCATATTGGTTCTCCTATGTCTCATATACGAGATATTTTACTAGGGTTAACAACACAATCCAAGCCTTCAAAAACTTTACACTTCTTGCCAGATAATGAGAATTTAAACAATAAACAAAAAGAGGCAGTTGGTAAAGCTCTTGGTGCAAAAGATATAGCACTGATACACGGACCGCCAGGAACTGGTAAGACAACAGCAGTAGTTGAGACTATTGTACAACTTGTAAAGCAGGGCAAAAAGGTTCTTGCTACTGCAGATTCAAATGTTGCTGTAGATAATATGCTTGAAAGACTCTCTAAAAAAGATGAAATTAATCTAGTAAGAGTAGGGCACCCTGCAAGAATAGATGAATCGTTAGAGAAGTTTTCTCTATTTTCTCTCATAGAGGTAGATGAGCGTAGTAAGAGAGTTAAAATGATGCTTGAAGAGGTAGGAAAGCTTGTGGAGGTTAGAAACCGCTACAGTAAGCCTACACCTTCTCGTCTGCGCGGTATGTCAAAAGAGCGTGTTAAAAAGTTGTCTGCACTTGGAAAATCTTATAGAGGCGTTGACATTAAGACAATAAACTCTATGGCACAGTGGATAAAAGAGGATGAGAAGTTTGAAAAATTTTTTAGTGCCATACGTGAGCTTGAAGAGTCAATTGTTCAAGATATAATCTCAAAAGCTGATGTGGTACTTTCAACAAATGGTATGATTGGCGCTGAAATGTTTGAAGGGGTTACTTTTGATGTTACTGTTATAGATGAAGCAAGTCAACAGATGGAGCCTTCTACACTCTTGCCAATGATGAGAGCTAAAAAGGTTATTTTAGCCGGAGATCACAAACAGCTTCCACCTACTGTCATCAGCAATCTGGATACTCTAAAACACTCTTTGTTTGAGAAGTTAATGAATAGGGAAGATATTACTCAAACAATGCTTGAGATACAGTATAGAATGCATAAAAAGATTATGGATTTTCCAAATCAGCTTATGTATGATAGTAAGTTAAAAGCTGATAAATCTGTAGCAAGTAGTAAGCTTTTACTTGAAAAGTTGCCTAATGATCAAGAGATTTCAAAGATAGTTGATCCAAATAGACCTATCTTTTTTTTAGATACATCAAGCAGTGAAACTGGTGATAACAGAGAGACTCTTCAGCCAAAATCGACCTCATATGAAAATATCTTTGAGGCAAAGATTGTTGCCAGTATTGTGAAAGCTTTGGTTGAAGGGGGATTGGATATTGATGAGATAGGAGTTATCACACCTTACCTTGCTCAAGTTAAAAGAATTGAGAAGATATGCGAAGATGAAGGTGTAGTTTGTGAAGTTAAAAGTGTAGATGGATTTCAGGGACGAGAAAAAGAGGTAATAATTATCTCATTTGTTCGATCAAATGTAGATAATTCAATAGGCTTTTTAAAAGATAAACGTCGTCTGAATGTCGCTATGACTAGAGCTAAGAAGAAGCTTATTATGATAGGCGACAAGACGACGTTAGAGGCTAATGAGCCATTTGATAGGTTATTTGATTACTTATCTTCTACCACCGCCTCTTCCTCTTGATCCTCTATACATTCCACCGCTACCGCTACCATCTCTCAATCTTTGAGCTGTTCCGTTTGCTGAACCGTAAGAAGATCTGCTTTGTCCTACACCTAAAGCAGCTTTTTCATCTGCAGACATATTTGAAATTCTACTTTGCATTTCAGTTCTAAATGCATCTCTTTCTTCTACAGGAACAGAACCTTTTAGATTTAGCAAGTCCTCTGTAGTCATACTTGAAAAATCTGTTGCATTTAACAATCCAGCTGTAAAAACCAAAGCTAATGCTAATTTTTGCATAATTTCCTCCTTTTATAACTTGATAACCTTAATACTCTTAATATTTTGAGTCCTAAGGTTAATCTTTGAAAGTATTATATGGATAAAACGTAAGTTGACTGTTAGTTGTAGTAGAGATGGTAGAATGGGCGCAAAACTCCGACAGAAGTTTTCTTTGCTACAATTACGCAGACTTGTTCTGCAGTTGATCCTGTTGTTGCAGTTGATAGTTGAATGGGCGGTACAGATAAACAAAAAATAGAGATGAAAGGTTGGTTGAAATGATGAGAAGTATTGCAGCTTAAATGTCAGCAAAACTGTCAGCAAACATCCCACAAAAGTGGCTGACATTTAGTTGGTTTTAAGTTAGGAATCCCTAAATTTAGGGGTTTTGTAGACTATGGCGGACAGGGAGGGATTCGAACCCTCTACCCTATAGCCTAAATCCCTATATTTGGGGGTTTTTAAAATAAAAAATATTGGTTGTGGGCATAATCAAAGCCAATTTTATACACAGTTTATACACAGTATTTTCGATTAAAAAATTTAAAGTTTTTTATTAATTACTTATCCGACTTATCCGAAAGTACTATATTGTTGCAAAAGCCCTGAAATAGGACTTATCCGACTTATCGCTCTTATCCTATTAACTTTGTTAGACTTTTATATTATGTATATGGTCCCATAAATTTGTCACCATTGAAATGAATCATATGATCTGGTTCATTAGCTATCCATACTTCTGTTTCCCATGCTATATCAGCAGTATATTTTCTAAAAGTTTTACGATCTGGGAATGCTGTAATATAAATTTTATCAGAGAAACAATTTTTAAACATAGTTTCCAAGTCGTTGATTCTCTTTTGATCGATAGGTCCATGGGTTGTTACTGCTTCTATAAGATAAATCCAATTTTTTTTGCAATCGTAAAGAATAACATCAGGTAATTGTAATTTATCATCTTCTGATATAGGTATTCCTAGTAACTCCAAAGTATCTGTATCAACATAAATATATTTATCTGCTGTATCTCCAATATATAATAATTTACTTTTTTGTGCGAAGCGGGGAGCAAATTCATTGATAATATCTACTTGAAGCTGATTGTGAGATCCTGGTGACAAAAAAAATTCTCTATCATTTATTACAAGAGGGATTTTATGAATATCACGTTTTTTTGCAAATTGTTCTGAAAGAGATCCAAAATCTGCTATAAATTCTTTAACCAATTGAAAATATTCATCAGTACCATAACTTTGAATAACCTTTAAAGCAGCATTGGAAATAGAATAATTTGTTTTTCCACTATTAGTAGGTCTACTAGGATCATCAATATTTCGTAAAGCAATGTGGGCTTGTTCTAAAATTCTAATTACATTTTTTCTAAGAGTTTCACGCGAATTTTCTGCATAAGTAACACCAAAGTTTTTTCTAATATATACAAAGATATCATGCAACCTCAATAACTGCTGATTGCTTGCTTGTTGCCATTCAGAGTCAACTTTTAAATTTAGTAATGCAAGAAATGCATATCTCATTAATTCATTATTATATTTTTTAGGTATTCCAAGATCGTTTAACAGTTTTTCTGCTTCAATTAGACATGACATGTGTACTACCTTCATATAATTGTTTAGGAATAGGTAAATTTAAAATATCTGTTGCATTTACTTGAGTATTTCCATTTAATATTCTAAAATATTGATCAACTTCTTTTGAAGATAAAAATTTTCCAAGTTTAAGCATTTCATCTATAGATAGTGAACCATTAGGTTTATAAAGGTAATTAAGATGATTTTCCAATCCTAAGAATTCAGTATTAAGTTTATTTTGAAATAAATAACCTATATTTATTCTACGATATTGTTCTTTTGAGCTAAAGCGTTTAATTATTATATAATTTTTATTTGGAATTAAAAGTGATTTTGTATTTTTACATAGTTCGATATATTGTTCTTTTTTTTTATTTTCAAGTGGAAATTGAAGATGCTCATTTTTAAAATTATGCATCCATAAAAGGGGAACATATTTACGTTTTGAATCAATTTTATTTTGTTTTGAAAAAGAAAGGAATTCTTTATTTCTGAAAGCAACTACTTTGCCTGTTGAAATTTTATAACCTAGTGTTTCTATAGTATTATACTCATCATGAAAAATTTTTAAAATTTCAACTTCATCATTAGATAATGGTAAACATATAATATTTCTTCTTTTTTCAATTATAGATTCTTTAGAAATATTAATGCTTTGTATGCTTTTAAATGAGCTGTCTTCACTTGTGCTTATAGTAATTGTATATGAACTTGATTTGGAAAATTTTGAAATAATAGTTTCTTGTAAGATATTTTCGTTTTTAAAATGCTCTTTTCTAGTATTAAAAATATGAATATGTTCTAAAGTAGCATTTTTCAGAAGGTATTCTCTAAATTTTTTAAAATATGTACCAGAAGTAAAGCTTCTTGGTGTAATATAAACCATTTCACCATGTTTTTTAAGAAGATCAATTCCTTTTGCCATAAAGAGCATGTAAATATTAGGCTGTCCATGGATAATATGACTCATTACTTTTGTTTCAGGAGAATTTTTATTTAGTTTGAAATATGGTGGATTAGATATAATAAAATCAAATTTTTTATTTATATTATCTATTATAAAATTTTTTTGAATTATCTTATATGTAAAGTCAATATAAGGGTGAGCATTTTCCCAGCTTTTTATATTATTATTTAGTATTTCAATAATATTTGAATCAAGATCATATAGAGTCAGATTAATTTTTTTATAGCCTTGTTGTACAAGTTTAGTAATTAATGCAATAGATAAAATTCCATGTCCGGCACCACAATCAAGAACTTCTATCTTATTTGAAGTCGAAACTTTAAAAGAAAATAACCCTGCCATAAAATTAGCTATACGATGATCTGTAAAAAATTGTCCAAGTTTTTTTTTGTATTCCAAGGAAGTTTTTTGAGTATATTGAGAAGTTTGTTGCTCTAGTGTTTTTAATAGTCTTATATTGTTTTGATTAAGTAGGTCTACTGTCATATAACCACCATAAGCCTTGTAATAATTTTCTACTAGATATTATACTCAAAATAAATTATGTATATGTATATAGTAAAACAAAAGGAGCTTTAAATATGAATCAAACTGAAATTAAGAAAATAGTTAAATCAATAACTATTGAAAGTGTTAAAGATGAGTTACTTCAACTTAAAGAGCTTGGCAAAAAGTATAACTTAGCAATTAGAGGTGATAATGAAAAATTGATAGATGAACTTTTAGATCAATCAGATCTAATTACGCAATCAATAGTTAAAAAAATAACACCAACAGGCTTTGTAGCAAAAGAGCTACCTAATCCAGTAAACAGTTGGGAGATAATGGATATTGTCTTTTATGATAATTATGAAATTTTGAACTCCGATATAAATGGTGAGAAAGCTATATTTGCAGTTACCATAACTTCATGTGATGAAATGTCACAGGCTATTCGTATAAAAAATAAAGATTTATCATACTGGGAAGAATTAAAATAGTTTTGAGATTTGACATTTACTACGGGTAAATTTGACATCCCGTAGTAGATATCAAATTTGATGTTTACTACGGATATAAAAAAAATTGATTGGAGGAAAAAATGGAAACAATCATTAAATTAAATTCGATGCAAAGATTGACGTTAGAAATAGCAATACTTCAAAATATTAAAATTACTGAAAACATACTAGCGTCGGATACTGAAATAGAAGAAGCGGAGACAGAATATGATAAGAGAACATTAAAGATAATGAATAAACATTTAAAAGAAGAGATTGAAAATCTTAAAAGTATTTTAGAACAGATAGAAGAACAAAAGATTATATAAAATATAGAATACTTATCTATAAAGATAATATAATACCCTTAAAACAAGCCATTAAAAGGAAGAGAAGCAATGAATATAAAAGAGAGTTACAAAAGCATATTTACACTTACAGAACTTGCATGAAATCTCCAATCTTTTATCTACTAATTTATTATAATACTATATATTTAATCAAAGATTAAGATATATAGTATTATAATTATGTAAAATATATAAGGAGTTAGAGATGGTAAAAGAATCTAAAGGTAATGTTTATGAAGAGACTATGAAGAGATTGGAGTTTATATTTAAAGAGTTTGATAATGTTTATGTCTCTTTTAGTGGCGGTAAAGATAGTGGAGTGCTACTTAATTTAACTCTTAAATATGCAAAAGATAAAGGTATGTTAGATAGGTTAGGTGTATTTCATATTGATTATGAAGCACAATATAGTGAAACTACTAAGTATGTAGATAGAGTTTTTGAATCATTACCTAAAGAGGTAGAAAATTTAAGATGTTGTGTACCTTTAAAATGTCCTACATCAACAAGTATGTTTGAAACTTATTGGAGACCTTGGGAAGAGAGTAAAAGAGATATTTGGGTTAGAGAACTCCCTAAAAAATATCTTTCAAAAGATGATTTTGATTTTATAACAGATGATATGAGTGATTATGATTTCCAAAAAAGGTTTTCTCTTTGGTATCATCAAAAAAGAAAGGCAAAAAAAACTTGTGTATTGATTGGAATAAGAGCTGAAGAGTCGCTTGATAGATGGAGAACAATAGTAAGCGATAGAAATATTAATAAATATAAAAAAGTATCTTGGACTACAAAGATGTATGATAATGTTTACAATGCATATCCAATATATGACTGGAAAACAGAAGATATATGGGTTGCAAACGCTAAATTTGGATGGGATTATAACAAGTTGTATGATCTATTTTATTATGCAGGAGTTCCTTTAAACAGTATGAGGGTTGCATCTCCATTCCATGATGCTGCGAAAGCGAACTTGTCATTATATAGAGCAATTGATCCTAATATTTGGGGCAAGATGGTTAGTCGTGTAAATGGAGTAAATTTTACTGCTATTTATGGTAATACAAAAGCTATGGGATGGAAAAATATTACAAAGCCTAAACATTTTACTTGGAAACAATATGCAATGTTTCTTTTAGAAACTTTACCTAAAGAGATTGCAGATAATTATAGAAAGAAACTTGAAACAAGTATAAAGTTTTGGAAAGAAAAAGGCGGTGTATTAAGTGAAGAAGCAATAAAAGATTTGCAAGACGCAGGAATAAAATTTGAAATTGGAGGTAAAACTAATTATAAAACAGATAAAAAACCAGTAAGAATGGAATATATTGATGAAATAGATAGTAGAGATTTTAAATTAATACCTACTTGGAAAAGATTATGCGTAACAATATTGAAAAATGATCATGTTGGCAAATATATGGGTTTTTCTCAAACAAAAAGAGAGGCAGAAAAGAGAAAAATGGCAATGAAGAAATATAAAAATTTATAACAAGGAGTCTAACAATGAAGATAGATAAACTTATACAAGGCAAAGATAATCAGATTATATTTGGAACTATAGGGAGTTTATTAACTGATAAAAAAGTCCATGAAGAACTTGGAATGGCAATAACTTCTAAAGATAATGATGAATGGTATGTTATGTATAACGGTAATGATCTTTTAGGTTTTGCAGTTACAAGAAAAACCAAATCCACAAAGGCATTACATATTAGATTTTTGTATTTACTTGATATTGATCAGGCACATAAATTTAAAAAGTTATTGATAAAAGAGATAATAAAAAATGCTACCAATGACAATTTAAAAGCAGTATGGACAAATGATAGAAAAAAAGAGAGAGCATGGAAAGATTTAAAATTTAATTTTACTGAAAGAAGCAGGGGAGAATTTGGGCGATGGGAGAAGAAATTATAATACTATATATTTAATCAAAGATTAAGATATATAGTATTATAATTATGTAAAATATATAAGGAGTTGACAAATGTCATTTAAAAGTCCAATTTATAATGTTAAAGCTATTCCATTAGAAAAGATTAGAGCAAATTCATATAATCCTAATAGAGTTGCTCCACCAGAAATGAAACTTCTTGAAAAATCCATTTGGGAAGATGGATATACACAACCTATAGTATGTTATTACATTGAAGAGAAAGATATTTATGAAATAGTTGATGGATTCCATCGTTACACTGTTATGAAAACATCTAAAAGAATCAGAGAAAGAGAAAAAGGATTGTTACCAGTTGTTGTAATAGATAAAGATGAAAGCAATAGGATGGCATCTACTATTAGGCATAATAGGGCAAGGGGGACACATGATATTGATTTGATGGTTAATATAATTCAAGATTTAGTTGAAAGTGGTATGAGCGATCAATGGATAATGAAGAATTTAGGGATGGATGCAGATGAATTATTAAGATTAAAACAGATTAGTGGTATTGCTGCACTTTTTGCAAATGAAGAGTTTTCTAAAGGTTGGGAAAAGATAGATGGCTAATTGGTATGGCTACTCTATAAAGCAAAAATTTTTACTTTATGAAGGGAAAAAATCTTGTTTGTTTAGGGTGCCTTATAGTAAGTATAGATTTTGGCATCCTAAAAAACTTGTTAAAAATTCAAATAGCGATTTTTTTAAAATTTTATATACTGATGGTTTTAAATTTAGACTTTTTAAATCTAAAAAAGAGAATGATAATTGGATTAATTATGATGAAAAATCAGTTAGTATTGATGAATTAAAAAATTTTATTGAAAATCCTATAGTTTTAGAACTAAAAAGAGGTTCAATAGTTGCACAAACAGAAAATTCATATCTTTTTGGCTATATAGATTCAGATCGTAGATTTATAAAATTTTGGATAAGCAGAAACGATTGTCAAAAAGTAAAGGATACAATATTAGTATATTTAATGAGAGATGAAGAGTATGAAATAATTATCAATGATGATGATATTGAAGAAAAAAGAGAAAAAATTGATAGCGTTGACTTGTATTGTAACTATAAAGCAAATAAAGCTTTGCTAGATAGATTTGGAATAGATTTATCGCCAGAAAGATTGCCAGTCCCTAAAGATGTAAAGATTGATAAAGCTTTGATTGATGATGATTTATGTAATTATAATGAGACAGGTAAGTTACAAACTAAAACCACACTATTTTTACATCAGCAAAAGGCAGTAGCAAAAGTTTTACCAGCAAGGTATAGTGCTTTATTTATGGATATGGGAACAGGAAAGACAAGAACAACAATAGAGATTTTAAAAATAAGACAAAATAAATATAGAAAAGTTTTTTGGATAACTCCAGTATCGTTAAAATATAATGTATTAATGGAGTTTTTAAAGCACACCAATCTATCAAGAGAAGATATATATTTATTTGACGATAAAACAAATAATGAAATGGAGATAAAACAGAGATTTATAATTGTAGGAATAGAATCAATTGCATCTTCTGATAGAGTATATTTAGCATTGAAAAAGTTTATAGAAAAAGATGATTTTATTATTGTTGATGAGAGTAGCTTTATAAAAGGTAACTCAAGAAGAGTTAAGAGAGCAAAAAGAATTATTGAATTAACAAGAGACACAAGATATAGAATGATTTTAACAGGTACTCCAATTACACAAGGAATAGTTGATTTATATACTCAAATGTATTTTTTATCGCCTAAGATTTTAGGATATAGGAACTTTTATCATTTTGCACGAAATCATCTTGAGTATGATAAAGAAATAATAGGTAGGATAGTAGCAGAATATAATGAAGATTATATTGCAGCAAGAATCAATCCTTATATTTATCAAATCAGCAAAGAAGAGTGTTTAGAGTTAAAAGGCAAAAATTATATAGAAAAATATTTTTATATGACTGAAGAGCAGGAAATTGAATATAAAAAAACAAAAGATTATTTTTTTGAGAGATTTATATCATATGACATAGATTCAATTTTTCCACTATTTAATGAACTTCAGCAAATAGTAGCAGGTTTTAGATATAAAGAAAATGATGAAGTCGAAATTATAGATGATATAAGAGTTTATGTTTTACTTGAAGTTATCAACGAGATTGAACTAGATAGAAAAATAATAATATGGACTAAATATAGAATGGATATAGTGTTTATAGAAAAGATGATGAATGAAAAATTTGGAAAAGATAGTTATGTAGTATATGATGGAAATCTAAATGAGGAGAAGAAAAACCAGGCAATAAATAGATTTAAAACTGATAAAAAAGTTAGATTTTTTATCGCTATGCAATCAGCAGCTGCATTTGGATTAAATTTAGTTGAAGCCAAATATGCAATTTTTTACAATAATAGCTTTAAATATTCACAAAGGATTCAAGCGGAAGATAGAATTTATAGAATTGGGCAGGATAGTAGCGTAACATATATTGATATTATTTGTGATGAAAGTATTGATACAACTATTAACTATTCATTATTTTTGAAAAGAAATGTTGTCGAATACTTTAAAAATGAAATTAATGCAATAAAAGATAAAAAACTTAAAAAAGCACTATTGGAAGCAATTATAAATGGTGATTTAGATAGTTATGATGAAGTTAAGAAAAAGGCACAAAAAAGCAGTGCAGCTAAAAGGATGGAAAAAATGAGAAGAAAAAGAGGAGTTATACCAAGAGATGAATATATAAAAAATTCATTAATGCATAAAGCACCTTGGAAAGAGTTAGGTATCAGCAGGGCTACTTGGTATAGAAAATATAAAAATAAAGCGATATGACTTTTATGTATTTTTATATAAGCCATTAAAGGAAGAGAAACAATGAAAGAAAAAGAGAGTTACAAAAGCATATTTACACTTACAGAACTTGCAGACTATTTAGGAGTAACCAGACAAGCAATATCATCATACAAGAAAAACAATCCTAAAAGATTTGAACTTATATTACTTGGATATGCTGCTAAGAAGTTAGATATTAGCTATGACGACTTAAAAGAGCTGAATAAACTAAAAGGTTGCATTGTAGCAGATAATAAGAGGAATGATTATAGATATTTTTACAATATACAAGAGTTAGCAGATTTTTTAGAAGTAGCATTAGATACAGTAAGAGCATATAGAAAGAAAGATACATCACCTTATAAAAGAAATGAATTAATAAAATTAGGATTTGCAGTATATAAACTAAATGTTAATTTTAATGATTTAATAGAATTTGATAATTATAAAAAATCCAAAGACAAGTTAAGCAAATAGACAATATTTTATTAATATATATAAAAATATTGTCTAAATACTTGACAATCTAAGAAAAAATTGCTATAATAACGGTAACAAAACAATAAAGGAGTTACCAAATGGCATACATAGACAAAGAAACAGCAGCTAAAATCAGAAAAGAGATAAGAGCAATCGCTAAAAAGTACGGTTGCAAATTAAGCGCAAAAGTTAGAGATTACAGCAGTTTTGATGTTGTGATTACAGAGGGTGAACTTGATGTTGTTGCAGATTATCAAATCAGCGAAAACGAGTTTAAGAGAAACATTGTTAAAAAAATTGCAGAAAAAAGCCTTGAACTTGATGAAAAAGCCTTTATTGCAGAGCTTGAAAAATTAGTGCAGGGAGTACCTTATCCATACGAATACCATAACTCATATATGAGATATGTGGATCTTCTAAAAGGTAAAATCAATATCCAAAATGCTCAAAATGTTTTTACGGGCAAAACAGGCAAAATGATAGCAGAAATTGAAAAAGCCATTAGAAAGATTGGTAATTGGTACGATAGAAGCGATTCAATGACAGATTACTTTGAAACAGCATTTTATTACGATATAGATGTAGGAAGCTGGGATAAGCCTTACAAGCTAATCAAAAAAGCAAAAGCAGCATAAGGGATAGCCAAACGGCTAACCCTTTGAGACATGTATTATAGCGATGACATTATAGCAAAAACCAAATGAAAGGAGAAGAGACATGTATTATAGCAGCGGTGAAAGTCCAATTGAGACGATTTTTGTAGCGGTAGTAGTTTTTAGTTTGCTTATTTTGGCACATATTTAATGACACTCTCCCCCCGACTGCGAATGCAGTCGGGGCATCGCCAAAATCTTCAAACCTTAATAAAACTTTAAGTCTAATATAAATATATTAGCAATACTACTTTAAGCAAGGAGGAGCTTTACAAATGCAAACAATCCAGATAGAGATAGAAGATCCACTATATAAAGAGATAGTAAAAAAAGGCATTGATATTAAAAAAGAGCTAGAGGAAAATATCCGTAAAATTGTTTATGCCAAAGAGTATAAAATGGCAGAAGAGATCAAAACATCATTGCAAGATTTAAAAGAGGGTAAGTCAAGACCATTGAGTGAGTTTTTAGATGAGATTTGAAACTCTTCCGTTATTTGAAAAACAGGTTAAAAGACTTTTGAAAAAATATCCACACATAAAAGAGGATATAAAAAACTTTGCTAATGATTTTACTGAACTGCACCAGAAAGCAACTCCTATTAAGAAGAGTATCTTTAAAGTTAGAATAGCAAACAGTGATAAAAACAAAGGTAAGAGATCAGGTTATAGAGTTTACTACTATTATAAAGTTGATGATGTTGTTTATTTGCTAAACATCTATGATAAATCTAAGATAGAGATGATAGATGAAAAGATTGTATTTGAAGAGATAGAAAAATTTTTAGATAAAGAGTATTGATCCACAAACGAGCTATCAAAATAGCCCTGTAAAAAATCGCTCCAAAGCCAAAAATCACTTCTGGACAACCAAGCCACATATGAGCGGCTTGATCCGCCCTTTTTCTCTTTATAGCCAAAATTCCTCCTCAAAATTCCCGCTCTGTTGCTCTCCCAAGTCATAGACACCTTACGCAAGCTTTGCTTGCTCAGGTGTAATCGAGCGTAAACCCCTTAACTGTGGGATTTAAAGCCATTCTTTCCTTTTGATATTCACCTAAACCGATTGATACTTTTTTGAAAAAAAGCTTGTTAAATCCCTATATTTAGGGCTTGAAAGCGATTTTAAAAAATTAGCATTGTCAAGAACTAGTCAAGAATTAATCAAGAGCTAATCAGGAACGATGCAGAATTATCAAGAACTAATCAAGAATTACACAGAATAATCAAGAATTAGTCAAGAACCAATCAAGAACGATACAGAATAATCAAGAATTAGTCAAGAACTAATCAGGAATTTATCAAGAATGATATAGAATGTTCAAGAATAAAGATATGTATTGATTATAAATAAAAAAGTAGTTAGGAGTTAAAAAAATGGGCAGCAATAAAACAGCGATACAGTTTTTAAAAGAGTTTAAAAAACAGAATGAACCTAAAGTTGGTAAATCGATTTTTTGGAATTATGAACATGAAATAAAAGAACTAATATCAGATGGCTATACAATAAGACAGATCCACCAATATTTAAAAGAATATCGTGAGTTAAGAGTATCAGAAAAAACTTTGTATGATTTTATTCGAAGAAACCGAAACAAATTCTTTTCAGATGAACAACTGCAAAAATCACAAACCACTACAGCAGCTGCAGCACCATCAAAACAGATAGCTGAAAGCACAGAAGAACCATCATTAACTATTAATGAGCCTACTTCAAAAGATTTTGGAGAGTATTTATCTTGTTTTAGAGAGAGCGGAAGAGGCGAAGAAGATAAGCTTTTAAGAAGTGAATTTTTAAAAGTGATGAAAGCAATAACTAAAGATCTAAAAAAAGATTTTGCAGCTATTAAATCAGAACTTAATAGTCATGATCTAGTTGGCTATTTCAAATATAGCTTAAAACAGATCAAAAAAGAAGATGATTTGATAACTCCTGCAATGTATCTGCATTTAATCGGAGATCATCATCCGTTAGAACCACTACCCGAACAAATTCCTACCAAACGATAAAAATATGTATATATAACGAAACAAATTAATTTAAAAAAAGGAGATCAGATGACACTTGTAGTTGCAAATACAAAAGGCGGAGTAGGTAAATCTATTATTTCTCACATGGTTTTACCAGTTCTTTTTTTAGAGGATGATAAGACGATCAATGTTTATGAAATTGATGATAACAATCGCACTTCTTTAAAAAAGAATAGCGATAATCTAAACTTCAAGTCAATCAAAATAAAAGAAATGGAAGATGATATAGACAATGTAAAGATGGATACCATTATAAATGATGATAGTATAGTTAATATAATTGATTGTGGTGGTGGCAACGACACAATTGCAATTCTAAATCATCTTGCAAAAAGTGATATGTATGGTTTAGTTTATATTGTACCAGTCAATGATGATATTGAACAGTTTGAAAATACTAAACAAACTATTGATTTGATCTATTCCAATGATAAAGAGGCAAGAATTTTTCTTATATTTAACCGAGCTCATTCAATCGATTTTCAAGATGTAAAGCAGCAGTTTATTGCTTTTTTTGGCTCAACACAATATGGCATTGAAGGTAGAATGAAAGATATTGAAGAGCGGATAGAGTCTGAATTTGTATTAAGAGATTCGCAGATTTATGGCATTTTAAAAAATATTTACAAAGTAACTTTGGCAGATGAGTATCCAAAACTTAAATACACAGTCGAAAAATCACGCGAGTTGCAAGAAGAATGGGCAAGACAAGCAAAAGAACAGGGGAGAGATTATTTTAAAAAGAAAATGAGTTATCTAAGATTTGCAAAGGATGTTTTAGATCTAGTAGATGAAATCAAGCCTCTGAAAAACATGATCGAAAGGATAGATTGATGGATAGAAAAAATCTAGCTTTGGTTGATACAAAACAGATCAATGAGATGATCGATGAGTTGAGATACCTAGAGGGAACTTTAATCCCTCTACTTGGTGAAAATTCATCACTAATAAAACGGCTTGAAAATATAGCGGTCCAGCTTGATAATGCAAATAGCAATTTGGATAAGTTGATTGGGGATAAGCTAAATGAGAGTTTAACAGATATCACAATGGTAAACAAATTGCTATTTTATACGATAGTATCAGATCCAGAAGCTTTAGAAGATTCAGTTAGTTTTGCTAAAAAAGTGAAAGACAAGAATTTTCTTGAATGGTTAAAACAAAAAGGGTTATAGCCCTCTATATACAAAAGGAGAATTGACATGAAAAAATTGATTATTAGTGGTATGGCAGCAGTTTCTATAGTTTCTATGTTGCAGGCCGCAGGTAACTACTTTCCTACTCATGCTTGTGCTCATATCGACAAAAAGACAGAAAAGGTAAGAAAGGTAAATTTTTATTGCAAGGCATACGATGATAATGATGAGATCATAGACATTTTTAGAAAAAATGTTAAATTGCCTTATGAAGAGTTTAAAATATTTAACGGCATGCATCTTCAGTACAAAAACTATGGAAGTGGAGATACTATAACCTGTGCAGCTGATAGCAATAACAATAATTCAAAATTGTGTAATAGTATATTTTATAGCACAACTGCAAGCGATGCGGTAGCAAGTGCAATTTCTTCTCCATTTACTGCAATTTCAGGGTTGTTAACAAGCGCTGCAGAGGGCAAATATAATGGTGTTGTGAAAGTTACGAAAACATTTGATAGAGAAAAGTTTGAAGAAGTCATTAACAAAAATAACTTGTATAAATATCAAGATATATATGAATCTATTTGCAAACGAAAAATAGAGTTAGAAAAAAAATATCCCTTTGCAAAGGGTAATGTAATATCAATATCAGATTTAAAAGATATAGATGATATAGCTAATTATGACTATATATCATTCTTTAACACAAAAGAAGCAGAGCTTGAAAAAATAGTACAAAAGAGAGAGGAAGAACGCAAAGCGAGACTGGCCAAACAAGAGGAAGAACGCAAAGCGAGACTGGCCAAACAAGAGGAAGAACGAGCAAAAGAAGAAAAGGAAATAAAAAAGCTGGTGAAACAAGCTAAAAGTGGTGATTTTGAGGCACTATATAAAATTTATAAAAGATCACTAGGTAAATCAGCTACTATTACAACAGAAAATGAGTTTGGCGATAAAATGACTGTAAAAACTTGTAAGATATCAGTTTTGTCGCCAAATCCAAGTTTTATTGAAAAAGTTGCTTTGACATCTCTATTGTTGAATACTCATAGTATAGAAGTTCCTAAAACAGCGCTAGATTCTAATATAAATTCCCAAGTGGTTGCAGGAGTTATTTTAAAAGAAATTAAATGGGGGTGGTTGCCACCTAGAATTTCTGTAAATTCATCATCGCTCAATATTAAAGGGAAAAAATTGACTATAGATGTTGATGTTAATTTTATTGCAAATAAAATAGGAAATTATTTAAATCCAACAAATGCTACTACGGCAAAAAAAAGAAATATACTTTTGAATTCATTTTTGCTAACAAGAATTAATTATCCATTTAGCAAGATGGGGGGTAAATGTAATCCAGAATTGAATGGTGTTAGTATAGTTGAAAATTTAATAGTTATTTCAAGTAAATTTAATGATCCAAAAGCAAGTAAACTATTATACTTGTTTGCTAGTCAAGCTAGTTACAAAGATATTACAAAATATCTTTTAAGTGATCCTAATGTAAAAAAAGCTTTCAAAATGATTTTGGAAAAAGTTAAATAAACTCTAGTGGTTAGAACAAAAAGGGATATAAAACCCATATATATAAAAGGAGCATAGTCATGAAAATTAAAACTTTAGTTGTTGCTATTTTTATAGCATTTATTGTTGATAGTGCCAACGCATATTTAGAAGATATTCCGTCCATGCGTAAAGTTGGTAATGCAGAAAGGGGATATAAGACTTTTATGGACGCTGGCTGTATAGGTTGTCATAGTGTAAAATCAACTGGTTTATCTGCAACAATGAAGCCTACAGAAGCTGCAGAATTATTAGGTGCTAATCCACCAGACTTAAGTAATGTAGGTTCAATTTTTGATTCTCATTTTTTAGCTGCATTTATTAAAAATCCAGCTCATGCTTTGAAAGTTGAGCATAAATTTACTGGTAAAAAAAAGTATCCATATCCAATGGTGCCGTTTCGTAGTATTAATGGCGACCTTGACCAAGAAGTTGCAGATATTGTAGCCTATTTAAAATATATTGCTAAAAAACCAGAAAATATTACTCCTAAAATGGCATTTGAAACAGCATGTGGACGTTGCCATTCGTTAAGAACTTTTAATTGGACACAAATTGGCAAAAAGCCTAAATTTAACAAAAGAAGTAGAGAGCTTTCATTTGAATTAAAGGTAGCTGAATATCAAGAATATTTAGCTGAATACCTTAGTAAATTACCGCCAGACCTTTCAGAGATAGCTCAAAAAAGGCAAAAAGAATATTTAAAACAATTGATTAAAGATCCTCAATCAAAAATACCAGGTACTGCAATGCCACGTGTTGGAGTGACAGAAGAAATGATTAATAAAATAATTCAATACTTGTTTGAAGCGTCTTTTTCTAAAAATTTTAATCTACACGTAAAATAGTAAAAAAGTAGGAAGAAAATTAATCTTCCTGCTTTTCTCTTTTAATAAATAAATCTTCCAAAAACTAACTACTCCAAAAAATATGTATATAGATATAACCAGATTCAAATCAAAGGAGTAGATTATGAAAAAAATGTTATTTGTTAGTGGAGTAGTTGCTATTTTGTTGAATGGATGTGCTGTTGTTAATGATATTCCAAGCCCAAAAGAGCTTTATACAAAAGCTTTTTATGCAGATAAAATAGATCCAACAGACATAAAAGCTTATGATGAATCTCATTATAAACAAGATGTATTGTTTGCTATGCCAAACGCTCATACTTATCAAGAAGCTTTGCAACAATATAAACAATTGCTTTCTTCTGCAAGACCTATTTTTAATCGAAGATCTGCTGTGCTTGCAAAAAAATTAAATACTCGTTACCGTTCTGTTGGTGGGATGAGTTGTGAGTATTTTAAAACTTGGATTAATTATGATAAAGGCTTACCAGTTTTTGTTATGAAGCATGAGCTAGGACAAAATGTAGAATGTGTTCCTGTCAACTACAGATCTGATTCAGGCTACAATAGACTAGATCCTAAACAACAAATGGGATTTTTATTTATAGACCCAAGTAAAAAAACAATTTACAGTGATAGAAATGCAGTTTTTGTAAAGTTTAAACCAAAAAAGATCGGTGATACTTATTACCTAGTTTTGGATGATACAAACATAAAAAATAGAAGCATATTATCGGAAGCAACGATGGTTGTTGCCAGTGGTGGTGATGTAATCATGAATGGCCAGTTTTTTATGGACAATGATGAGCTGATGGAGCTTGTAAATTTAAGTTTCTTTGATGCACTTAGACAAAATGAAAAACATGCAGAAAATTTTGTTAATATACAAACAGGAAATGACTTAAATTATGTAGATTCTAGATCAGAATATTATCGACAAAAATATCTTGAATCTTTGAAAAATAAATGAAAGGCAAACTATGAAAAAGATAGTAGTAATGTTAATAATGAAAGGCAAACTATGAAAAAGATAGTAGTAATGTTAATGCTGATGGTAATTGGTGCTTTTGCTGAAAATTCTAGCATTTTTAATTATGCTGAATATGAAAAAGCTTGCGAACAGGGTGATAGTGTTGCCTGTGTTGTATTGAGTAGTTATGAACTTATCATTAACAAGAATAAAGGTAGTTCTAATAAATTAATTTCTAAAGCTTGTTGGAGCGGAGATCCTACTGCTTGCAGTATTATAAAACTTAATACTGGCAGATCATGTGATATTATTGAAGATACTGTACTTTGTAATTTAACCAAAGAAGATAAATATTGTAAGTGTTTTTATGATAATTTTGCAAATATTAATTCAAAAGATAATAATTTTGCATTTATTTTAAAATTTATTTTAAAATTTCCAGTTCAAGTTGAAGATGGCCTGTTTTGGACAGGTGTTGAAATCATTGATTCATCTACTATACTTTTTAACTTTGAACTTAATGAGCAAACATTACAATTTATTAAAAAAGGGATGAATGAGAATCATTTAAATTGGAATGATGTTAAAAGAATAATTAAAAAAGAGGATTTGCTTAATTTGCAAAATAAATTTATTTCAGAATCAGCTCTTGCAACAGGACTTCTGCTTTTTTTGAAAAAGGGAGGGAAAATTAAGTATTTATACAAAGATGAAAAAGGAAATGAATTATTTAGTTACTATATAACAAAATACGATTTTGAACATCTTCCTGAACCAGCTTTAGCTAAACAGGCAGCAGCTATTTATGTTACATCAATTGAAAGCGGACACTATAGTTGTAATACTGAAATTACGAATGGATCAGGTGTTATGAATTGTGGTACTTTTCAAATCAAGTTTAGCTTGAAGACATATGATTATGATTTAGATAATACAGGTAATAATATTGCTGATTATGTTATTGAAGCTCCTTTTTCATACACACTAAATACACAAATTTCAACTATTTTGAAAAAGCGAGGTTATAATATTGGAAGCAATACAAATACAATAACACCATTTGTAAACTATCTAATAGCAGTTATTGATAAATATGCACCAATGCTTTTTATTACTACTAAAAATGACAATATTGGACTTCCAAGAAATAGAATGACTAACTCTAATGTTTTTAGATTTAAAAGTAAATTATATAAAGTTGCTGATGTTGCAAGCACTTTAACAAGATTAGCAAATAATGGTGAAACAGCAAAACTACAAAAGTTAATCGATCTCTTTTTGAGAGATACAATTTTAAAAGACAAACAAAATGAGCAAAATTATAAAAAAGTTCGTAATCGTAATAATTTAAAAAATACAAGTGTTCCGATTTCATCTTCTGATACTGATGATAATGGTAAATTGATATATTTAAATAAATGTGCAGGATGTCATGGTATCGATGGTAAAGGTGCTAAAGATAAAATTTCAGCGTATGGTATGAAAGGAGGAGAATATCTTATTAAAGAATTAAGAGATGATCTCACAAAATATGGAACTATAGATGGAGTATTGTCAATTATACACAATGGAACCACTGGAGGTTTTGGCTATCCGATGGGTACAATGCCTGGAGGACTTCTTGTGGATGAAACAGCTGAAGAAGTAGCTAAGTATGTTGCTAACGATATGAAAAGCAAAAAGCCTACTGTATTTGTTCTATGTGCAGGATGTCATGGTGCAGATGGTAAAGGTATGGGAGGGATGACCCCAAATCTTACAAAATATGGAACTATAGATGGTGTAGTTGATGCCATCAATCGAGGTAGTAAAATAAATAAATGGGTA
This sequence comes from Hydrogenimonas thermophila, assembly GCF_900115615.1. Classification (NCBI taxonomy): domain Bacteria; kingdom Pseudomonadati; phylum Campylobacterota; class Epsilonproteobacteria; order Campylobacterales; family Hydrogenimonadaceae; genus Hydrogenimonas; species Hydrogenimonas thermophila. Next base: position 71,603 of record NZ_FOXB01000004.1, read on the forward strand.
CAACCTATGCCATCTTTTAAAAATGAACTTACAGAAAAAGAGAAACGTGACGTTGCTGCTTATGTTCTTACATTTGGTAAAAAATAGATTAAAGGGGTATAAGCTTTGTAACTTATACCCCTTATATTATATAATCTATGAAAAGACTAAGTAAAGAAAGATAAAAATGATTAAAAAACTGATCACTATTACTGCAATAGCATTGTTGCCAAATTTATTCACTGGTTGCTCTTTTGAGTTTCAGTTTAAAGAACAGAATGATACTATAGAGGTTTATGATGATATCGGACTTACAGTTGGAGTAGAGAAAGCATTTGTGACGGTAATAAGATACAACAAAAGTTTTGAAAGATATTCTGATAAAAAAGATGAACTAATAAAAATAGTAAAAAGCAATTTGTGTAGTAATCTAGAAAGGCGTGTTTTAATCGACAAATACGATATGAAAATTAAAGCATTTTTGCTCTTTAATGATAGAACTGCTGTTATTACCATTTACGATTGTAATTAGAAAAGAAAAAATAGATTAAGAAACAATATAATAAATTAACTCCCCAAAAACTTTCATTTTCTTCTAGTATTACTTAAAATGTATTTTGTGTGTATCTAAACAATGGTTAATGTGTATCTAAGTAGTTGCTAGTGTGTAGTTAATGTGTGCTTTATGTGTAGTTAAGTAGTTAGTAAGTAGTTATACAAAGTAATTCCTCAAATTTCCTCTCCAAAACATACAATTTGATATTTCTCAAGTGCGGTATTTTAAGAAAATAGTGCGGTATTTTGGGAAAAGATACGATGCTTTGTAAAGTTTTCCAAATATATCTTGACTTTTTTATTAAATTATTTTGACTAAGTATGATTTTTTCGTAGTTATTTTTACTCAAAATGAATCTTCTGCAAAGATCTAACTGTTTTTAGAATACATAGCGGCACTTTGGGAAAAACTATCTAACTAAATATGTATATAGATGTAACTAATTTTCCAAAGGAGCAGATTATGAAAAAAACATTTTTGTTGTCGATTGTTGCATCTATTGTGCTGAATGGTTGTAATAGCGATAGTGCTTTGACTACTACAACATCTATTGCAACAACTGATCCAATTACAGTAGATGCAGATACTGTACCTCCAGTTATCAAGCTATTAGGTGATAATCCATTGACTGTGATTGTAGGTAGTGACTATGTTGATCCAGGAGCAACTGCTATCGATAATGTTGATGGTGCTGTTGGTGTTGATATATACAACACTGTTGATACTACCAAAGAGGGTGAATACAGTGTTATATATACTGCAGCTGATAGCAATAACAATATATCTAAAACAACGCGAACAGTAAAGGTTGTAGCTGCCGAAAACGACACACTCTACAACATTGTTTCTAGTCTGAAGTTAGTAGGATATGCTTCAGAAATTGCATTATCAAGTGATGGTACAAAGGCATATATAGCTGATGGTGCTAACGGCTTGCAAATAATCGATATTAGCGATCCTACTAATATTTCTATTATTAACAGTATTAATACAAGTGATGCATCCGCAATTGCATTATCATCTGATGGTGCAAAGGCATATGTAGCTGATGGTACTAACGGTTTGCAAATAATCGATATTAGCGATCCTGCTAATCTTTCTATTATTGGCAATATAGATTTGCCGGGCAATTTGTCAGGAATTGCATTATCATCTGATGGCAACAAAGCATATTTGACTAATACTGTTAACGGTTTGCAAATAATCGATATTAGCGATCCCACTAATCCTTCTATTATTAGTAGTATTGATACTGAACATGCTTTGGCAATTGCATTATCATCTGATGGTGCAAAGGCATATTTAGCTGATGGTGCTAACGGCTTGCAAATAATCGATATTAGCGATCCTGCTAATCTTTCTATTATTGGCAGTGTTAATACAAATGATACATACGCAGTTGCATTATCATCTGATGGAACAAAGGCATATTTAGCTGATGGTAGTAATTTACGAATAGTTGATGTTAGCAATGCTGCAAATCCTGCAATCATCGGTAACATAAATGCATTAAGTTATATAACTGCAATTGCATTATCATCTGATAACATAGCATATTTAGCTGACGGCAACAACTTAAGAATAGTTGATATTAGCAATGCTGCAAACCCTGTTGAAATTAAAAACATTAGTATGTCTCCAGAAACACCACTAAGCGTAACCTTATCAAGTGATGAAACAAAAGTTTTTGCAGGATGTGCTAATTTTGCAGATGAAAATGGCTCACTAAAGATAATCAATCTACCTTAAAAAATAAAAAGAATCTGCTCCACAAAAAATATGTATTCATAATGTAATAAATATTATTAAAGGAGCAGATCATGAAAGTAGGATTTTTTGGTGGTTTATTGCTATTAGGTTTAACTATCATTTTTGCAATGATAGCACTACAAAACAACAAGATAGCTAGAGAAATAGCAATAAAAAATTTTGGCTTAGATAAGCAAGCAATAGATCTAAATGATACCAATCGAACTAAACAACAAAGCGATTTTGATCGCAAGTTTGAAGAGTTTGATAAAAAATTTGAAAACTTCTAAGGAGGCTTGAAAATGAAAAAGATAATAGCAATATCTTTAATTGTGGCAACATCGCTTTTTGCTGATTTATCTACCTCGACACAAAAGCAAGAGCAAAAATCTCAAAGTTTGAGACAACAGCAACAAAGAGGCGAAACGGAACAATTGCAGCACAATAAGCAATTATCACAAGGAAAAGAAAAAAGTACATCAAAAAATATAACTCAAACCCTCAACAAAATAAGATCCACTACTCATACAGTCTCTAAAAGCAGCAGCGGCACTTGGAGAATTGAGTTAAATCCAATCCCTTATATTCTTATGAAAATGAGAGATCTTGGCTGGAATGAAAAAGCCTTTTTTTTAACCAATAGAGATGTTGGAACTTCTTACTATTTAGATGATGACGAAGAGATTATCGATTTAAATGCTCAATCTTATTATGAAGCTAAAGCAAAGATGAGAGGGCGACTAGAAAAAGATGTGATGAAAAAAGTAGCATATTATATACAGCTACTTAATTTTACTGGACAGGTAGCAGAGTTAGCAGCTGATAAAATGCAGCATTATCCAAAAGCAAGTTTTGAAAATATTGAAAAGCTTGCAGAAGAAGCAGTATCTAAAGCATATAAAGAGATTCGACCAAAACGCATAAATATCTACGAATGCAGATTTGCAGGCAATAATGACAGCTATACTTGCAATAATGGGCAATATTCTTTAATTTTAACAGGTAGCGTACCAACTCTTTTAAAAAATGGAATGGCTTATTATTCAAGCACAAACATCGGATTTGCAAAACCTACATTAACTATCACATTTGCTACAAACATAAATGACGCACTTTCAAAGCTTGAACAAGATCAGCAAACAGCCAGTATAGCTAAGATGATAAGAGAGTACACATCAAAATTAGAGAGTCAGGGTAAAACAGAAATTGCCCAAAAAATCAAAAGCAAATTTATAGAGAAAGCATTAACCGAGAATGTATCTAACACAGCTTCCGCAGTTGTAAATGCTATCAATTCTGCTTCTCCGGTTTCAGTTTTGAATATATTCAAGTAAGCAGTTTAAAAAATATGTATATAGATATAGAAAATTAAAAACGAGGAGGAAAACATTATGGAATGGTTTTATCTATCTGTCTTAGCAGCTGCTGTACTTTTCGGAAGTTGGCTAAAAGCAAAAGGCTTTTAAAAAATATGTATATATACAGAAGAAACAATTCTTCTGTATCCAAAAAATTAAAAAACAAAGGAGACAACATGTTAATCGAAATCAAAAACAAAGAGATGGTTAAACATCTTAAAAAATTGGCAGAGGAAGAGGGAGTTGAAGTAAATGACATAGTAAATGATCTATTGGCATTTTCAATGGATAATGCAATCGCAACACTGGCGATGAGAAGAATCGAATACGCGCTGATTAATGAGATCATACCATCTATTAAAAGTGCTCAAGTCAACATTTATGCTGCTAGAAACCAAATTACAAACATGCATGCAGATATCTTAGAGGATGCAGACCGTGCATTGGCAATTTCACAAGAAGCTGGAAAATTGGGAGAAGAGGTTGTTTTTGATAACAGTGATACTGACGATGAATAAAAAGAGGTGAGTCATGAATTATAGTCAAAAATCTATATATGATACACCGCCTGCATATATGCAACATGGTGATCCATATAGTTTTAATTCAAACAATGGATCATTATTCGATAAATATAAATCAAATAGCAACTCTGCTATTGCTGCAGCAAATAATGGTGAGTATCATAAAGATGGAACATTGAGTATGGCAGGTGCATTGGTGGGTGCAAAGGTAGCAGGTAGCGTGCTGGCTGCAGGCGCTGCAGCTGTAGGTGGACCAACAGTTGCGCTTGCAGTGATTGGAACGGCGATGGGAGCCGGCGCACTGATGGGATTGTCTGGAAGCAAGTTGCTAAGTGCTAAAAACTTAATGAAAGTAGCGAAAGGTGTAACAAATATTGCAAAAGCAGGCGTTAGTTTTGCAAAGAAGAATGTTCCTTTAGAAAAAGATAAATTTGATTCTAAAGAACAGACAATAGTAAAGAAAAACCAAGCAGTCAACGTCAAAGAGCAGGTGCAAAAGTTCAAAAAAAACAAGGATGTAATAAACAAGTTCAACAAAGCTATTAAAGATATTAGAAGCGATTTTAAAAAAGGTAAAGATGTCACCAAAGACGTCAAAGAGCTTTACGAACACCGTCCACCATCTCGAAAATCTCTCAAAAAGCTCCAAAATTTGGCAGCCGATAATATGATAAAACGATCAGCAGAACAAAATAACGGAGTAGTCGACAAAAAATTTATCAAACAAGAATATCAAAAGCTTGGTAAAGAGCTTGGATGGAGTGAAAGTCGCGTGAAAGATGAAATTTCGTCAGTGGAAAGGAGAATTGAACATCATAAAGATAAACTTAATATAAAAGAGAACAACAAAATAAGTGGCAAATTTGGAGAGATAATCAACAAAGCCGCTCAACAAAAGTCGAAACAAAATCAATTTTCTTTTAGCACAAAGGAGCAAAAAGGGCTGGGAAAGCTACAACCGAGCCGACAAATGGAAAATGCAACTTTCAAAGCTGCTCAACAACAAGTACAGCAGACACAACAGACGGTTCAACAACAGAAACCACAACAACAAAACGTAAAAGAAGATTTAAATCGAAAAAGCGTAGAGGCGGATCAACAGCAACAGAAAACTGAAGCTGCTAAAAAGTTTGATCAGAAAGTTGAAGCAGTTCAAAAAGACTTTGAAAGTGGTAAGGATGTAACACAGCAAATAAAAGATCTGCATAGTTTTAGAATACCAAAATCAGCTGATACACAAAAGTTGCAACAAGTGACAGCAGACCATTTCATCAAACAATCGGCAGTTCAAAACAAAGGTTTTGTAAACAAAGATCAAATCAAACAAGAGTATCAACAACTTGCAAAAGATAACAATTGGAGCAAAAGCAAGTTGAAAGAGGAGCTAAACTTTGTAGATAAACGAATTGAACATCATAAAGATAATTTGAACATAAAAGAAAATGGCAAAATGGCTGATTTTGTTTCATCTCAACAAAACCAAATGACAAAAGACCAAAGTCAGACAAAAACAGAGATGTCTGCAAAGATGACAGACAAACAGCAAGCAGATAACAGAACAATAGATACTCATAAAATGGTAGCAGCTGCTAATAACCAAAATCAGCAGCAGCAAGACCAAGACAGAAGCAGATAAGGAGAAAAACTATGAACACAAAAACACCAAGCAAACAGACAGAAGAGGGCTTTTTTGCAGCAGCAAAACAGCAGTCAGCGTACCAACAAAAAATGGAAGAGAGCTTAAAACGTAATCAAGTAAAAAACAAAATTCCATCAACTCAAAGTTATGAAAAGGGCTTTTATAATCAGCAAGATCAAGGTATGAGTAGATAGTATAAAAGGGCTAAAAATGCATAAAATAGAAGATAAAATCAGATCGGCAGCAAAAACAGGTCTAGATCGTTCACTCGATAATAATCGATATCGTGCAATGGAGAAGATCGAACACGAAACGCAGATGCGTTTGAAGGCTTTTGCTATTGAAAACGGGGTGTATTTAGCCCCGTTGTTAGTTTTAAATTTTGGATACTTTATTTATGCAATATATCAAAATTCAATGTTGCCATACGGACAAGATTATCCAATTTTTTCATTTACTTTCTTATCTGTTTTTTTTATATCTATAGTATTGACTTTTTTAAATTTAAAAGTTGTAAAACCTCTAATCTCTTCTAAAATTGAAAAACAGCAAGAAGAGCTTACAGAAGATGTTTATGTAAGTGGTAACAAGCTTATTAAGACGAAAGAGTTTAATAAACATATCGATAATTTTATTAAAGCAGAGTACAAAATCTCAGGTGATGAACGGGTAAAAGAACACTTTATTATCGATACTATCGAACTTGCGAATGATGATAAACAGTTTGAAAAAGATCCAGAAGCTATTAAATTGCCTAGAATTGCACTTTCAACTGGACTTTGTATATCGGGTGCGCCTGGCAAAGGTAAATCTGTTTTAATTAATCAAATAATTAAGCAGATACCAGATCATAACAATGTAAAAACCGTAATAATAGACGTAAAAGGTGAGTTCGTAGAGAAATTTTATAATCCAGATACAGATATTATCATATGCCCATCTGATCTAAGATCTTCAAAATTCTCTCTTTATAAGCTCATAAAAACCAAAATTGACACAGGTTCAATAGCTGAAATTCTAGTGCCAGACGACAAAAGCAGTCAAGATCCGCACTGGGTTAATGCTGCAAGAGCGGTAGTGGAGGGGTTATTACTCTATGCTGCTAAAAATGAACTAAGTAATGAAGAGATCTATGAAACTCTTTCAAACTTAGAATTGTTGATGAAAATAAAAGATGACAGTGAAGTTTTTCCAATCGTAGCTAATTTCCTAAGAGTAGACAATAATGGAAATCCATCTAAAGAGAGTGAATCTATCATCTCAACCGCTATCAGAAAAGCTAAAGCATTGCAGTATTTAGCTTATTTAGATGACCTTGAAACTGAAGAAATCGAGTTTAAAAGATGGTTGAAAAATGGCAAGAGTGGAAAGCTATTTTTGCTATCAACTGAAAACCTTAGTAAAGTTTTTGCACCGCTTTATGGAGTTATCACGAGCTATTTAATTTCTACAATCCTTGATGATAGAGACGATCTAAACCGTGATATTTACTTTATATTAGACGAGTTGCCACGACTTGGAAAAGCACTTGGTGAAAACCTTGAAAAAGGGCTTGCAGTAGGACGCTCAAAAGGTTTAAAATTTGTCATGGCAATCCAAAATTTCGATCAGCTCAAAAAAGAGTTTGGTGATAAAGAAGCAGACGCGATCTTTGGAACTACTAACAGCTACATAGTTTTTCAAAATTTTTACGGAGCTCAATTTTTAGAAAAGTTGTTTGGCAAAACTACAGTCATAAAAAATAGTGAAAGTATCTCTTTCAGTGCCGAACCGATGGGAGATAGAATTACTGTAAGTCGGAGAGAACAGACGGAAGCACTTATAAATGACGCTAAAATTCAAAGGCTTGAAAAATTTGAATTTTTTGCAAAAATCGAGGGTAGTAAAGATGTGCTTAAAGCTAAGTTAGCACCAAAATTCATTAAGGGCAAAAAGGCAGAGCGATATTGTGAAAACCCTAAAATGTATATTCGCAATATGGAAGCAGATCGAGAGAGACGAATCAAAAAAATCAAAAACAGATTTGTTAATCTTGAAAATGCAAAATATAGAACAGGCTCAATTAAAGTCGAATTCTAATCCTCAAAAGCCCTAAATATAGGGCTTTAAAAGCAGAAGTAACCAATCTATCGAACGTGAGTGACCAGCTGCAACCATTTTGTCGAACGTGAGAGCATTTTATCTGCTTTTTCATATATTTTAAGTGCTTATTTATTAATATCTAAAAAATAAAATGAATAAAAGTATTATAAAATTAAATGCTATAGAATACTTATTCTATATAGTTAAAGAAATTCAATTTTTTTACCAAACATTCGGTGTTAATGGTTGCAACTGCTATCTTATTCGGTGTTTACGGTTGCAGCTATAATTTTTTTGCAATCGTAACCACTTTTTCGAACGAGATGGACAATCGTAACCATTTTTTCGAATAGCTACTTTTAAAAGCATATTTTTAACTACTAAAATCTATATTAAACTACATTTTATCCACATTTTTACTTGCAAATAACCTTTTAATCCACAAAAAACATAAGATTTTAATAGATTATTCCTAATCTATTGTTACGATTGCTTTCTTTACCTCTTCTATTCCTAATTTGCAGTTACGATTGCTTCATATCCTCATAGTGTTGAAAATTTATGTATATAGGTGAGCAACAAAAAAGAGAATCAAAATTTTTGCTGCTCAAAAAATATGTATAAGAGTAGAGAGCAAAAGACGAACTTTGACTCCTTTTAAAAATTTCGCGCAAAAAAAAGCTTGTAAGTCTTAGCTCTCTACTACTAAAAGAAAGGAGAGGCAAACAATGCTAACACTATTGACAATTTTGGCAGTAGCGCCAATCGTACCAGTTGTTCCATTGCTCCCCCTTGTTGCTCTTTAAAAAGAGCCAGAACACAAATAAAAATAAAAAACAGATGGAGGAAAATTATATATGAAAAAGTTAACAGTCTCTTTAATAGCGGCAATTGCAATATCTGCAGCATCTGCAATGGCAAGTGATACAACATCATCAGATGCAATGACTGATGAACAAATTCCTACTCTAATTGCAGCAGGTGTAAATAGTAACAGTAGTGATGTATATGATATGTCATTGATCACTGAAATATCGTTTGTGGATGCAAATATAAATCTTGCATTTGAATACAGTAAAGATCTCTTATCTTTTCAGGCCAATAAATTGGTAGCAAGTTATGTTTTCAATGATTCAACAACTTCATCAATTGGGGTGAATGCAGGCTTTTTCAAATTCTATGATTTTGATAACAAAGAGGAAGTAGCGGAGGACTGGGAAACAACTCAAATTAAAACAGTTCCAAAATGGAAATCCTCGCCTGTTGGCGGTATAACGGGTAGTGTTGTTTATAACATAAATGAAAAAGTCTCTTTTTTCTCAAAGGCTAGTATTGATCTAGCAGCTGATGATTTTGATACTTTCTTTGATGCACAAATTGCAGTTGCACATAAAGATGGATTGGTTGGAGGCATTAACTACAGAAAAACTGATCTCTTTAAATCTGAAAACAGCAGAGATATGACCACATTTTTTGTTGGTTATGCATTCAACTGGTAAAAGTAAAGCCCGTTCTAACATCAGATCGGGCTTTTTTAAAAAGGAACTTCAGATGGAAAATACTAAACAAAACAAAGATACAAAAAGAGATTATTTTCTCTTTAATAGCGTGGACGAATATTTAAACTATTTATATCAGCTACATGAAAATACAGGCCAGAATAAAAAGGAAAACTACTCTAAAAAAGAAGAAAAAAAGGCTTTAAAATGATATCTACTCCTACATGGATTAATGCAAAATCAGCTTTACAATATCACGCAGATCAAAAGGACAACTACTATCAGAAAGAGGGCGATCTTGGCACTTGGCAAGGCAAAGGGGCAGAGGCATTAGGTTTTGCAGATGGAGAGGTCATTACCAAAGAGGATTTAGAGAAAGTCCTTTTTGGTAAAGATAAAGAGGGTAATCAAGTCCAAAAAACAAGATTAGATAAAGAGGGAGACCGTGCACGAGCAGGGCTTGATCTAACTTTTTCAGCTCCAAAATCTTTATCAATTGCTTATGAAGCTGCACAGGCTTATGGTGATAAAGATGCAGCAAAAGCAATTAGGGAAGCTCATGAGAAAGCAGTTACAAAAGTTTTACAAAAAATTGAAGATAACTATGCTCAAACCAGACTTACAGAAGATGGAATAACACGAAGAGTTGATACTAATAATTTAGTAATCGCTAAATTTACGCATGAAGTAGCAAGACCAGTAAGCGATGGTAACAGTGTAACAGTTGATCCATCTTTGCATACTCATGCAGTAGTTATGAATATGACGCAAACTGAAAATGGAGAATGGAGAGCAATAGAGAGTAAAGCCATCTTTCAAAACTACATCAAACTTGGCATGAACTATCGAACAGAGCTTGCAGCAAATCTTAAAGAGCTTGGTTTTGACATCCGAATTATAGACGCTAAAAAGGGCTTTTTTGAACTTAAAAATGTAGATGACAAAGTGATTGATGAATTTTCCAAAAGAAGCGAACAGTTAGATAAATTAACCAATGAACTAAAAGAGCAATATCCTAATAAAAGCGAAAATGAAATAAAGCAAATGGCAACTTGGAAAAGCCGAGAGTGGAAAGGTGAAATAGACAGAAAAGCAGTTTTGGAAGATAATAAAAGCAGATTAGAAAGTATAGGTTATAGCAAAGAAGATATTTTACAGCGAAATGAGCCTAAAGAACTTACAGATGAAGAAAAAGAGACATTAAAACAACAACAAAAGGGAATTGCAAATAAAGCAATAACCAACGCTATTGAAGCAGTATCAAGTCAAGACAGTGTATTTACATCTGAAGATATTTTGGAAAAGGCGGGAAAATTTGCACTTAAAGATCAACTACCCTTAGACGCACTTAATAAAGCACTTGATAGAAACAAAGAACTTATTAAGCTAACCGATAACTACTACACCACAAAAGAGATTATCAAATCCGAAAAGAGCCTTATAAAAGCAGTTAAAGATAAAAAACACAAAGTTGCATCTGTTTTTACCCAGAAAGAAGCAAAAGAAGCTATTAAAGAATATTCAAGCCAAAAAGAAGAACAAACAGGTTACGGATTAACTGCAGGACAAAAGAGAGCAGCTGCACATATATTAAGTAAAAAAGACCTAGTTATCGGCATTCAGGGCGACGCAGGAACAGGTAAAACGACAATGCTAAAAGCAGTTAACGAGCTTGTAGGTAATACAAAATTAATAGGACTATCTTATACCGGTAAAGCAGCAAGTGAGATCCAAAAAGCCACAGCCAGCAAAGAGGCTTTTAATAAAGCAGGGATACAAAGTCAAACGATAGCAAGGTTTTTATCTAAAGTTGACAAATTAGACGAAGCGGAACTTGTAGCATATAAAAACTCTAAATTGATAGTTGATGAAGCAAGTATGCTTGGAACTAAAGACGCTAAAAAGCTGATAGATTTTGCAAAAAGAGTAGATGCACAAGTTGTTTTAATTGGTGATGTTAAGCAGCTAAAAGCAATTAATGCAGGATCTCCATTTGAACTATTGCAAGAAAATGGAATGAAAACAGCGGTAATGTCAGAAGTGCTTAGACAAAAGGACGCTACATTAAAAGAAGCAGTAAGCCACTTGAACAACTATGACAGTGGAAAAGCGTTTGATGTACTTGATAAAAACGGACTTATAAAAGAAACTGAAAACGGTATAGAAGATGTAAAAAAAGAGTTTTTTAAATTTGATGACAAAGAAAATACGCAAGCAGTAGTATCTGGTAAAGAGAGCTACCGAGATAGTATTATTCTAACCAATACGAACAAACTCAAAGAAGAGCTTAATAATACGATTAGAGAAGAGCTTAAAGATAGAGGTGAAATAGGGAAAGAGGATTTTACATTTACAGTTAGAGAATCAGCCAGATTAAGACCGAGTGAAGTATATTTATCTGAAAGCTATAAAACGGGTAATTCAATATTTATTCAAAAGAGCATTGATGATTCAATAAAAGCAGGTGAAGAATTTGAAATTATAGATGTAAACAATGAAAAAAATAGTATCACTATTTCAAATAGTAAAGGTGATTTTAAACGAACTCTAAATCTTTCAAAATATGGAAATCACTTACAACAATATCAAGAACAGCAAAAAGATTTTTCAATCGGTGAAAAGATAGTTTTTGAAAAGAACGATAAAAAGCTTGGAGTAAGTAACGGAGAGACCGCAATTATCCAAAATATCGATAAAGAGGGTAATTTAACAGTTGCAAAAGACGGACAGGAACTACAATTCAATATCAATAATTACAGTTACATAAATCACGGTTACGCTATCACTACTCATAAGAGCCAGGGGCAAACCGCTAAAAATGTAGTTGCATATATGGATAGTAAGATCCAAAATTTCAACTCTTTTTATGTAAGTGTAACCAGAGCAACAGACAATCTAAAAATCTATACTGATAGTAAAGAGGATCTTAAAAAGTTTGTAGAGGTAGAACAAGAAAAGCTTAACGCAGTTCAGGCAGTAGAGAAATTAGCTAACAAAGAGGAAGAGTGGGGCAAAGAACAGGCAAATAAGATACCCGCAACACCTAAACAGCTACAAACCGCTAACAATATAGCAAAAGCCCTAAATTTAGAGTTTAACGAGACTTCAAAGTTTGCAACGGGGGAGTTCATAGAAGCTAATATTAAAGAGTATAAAAACTATTTAATGCAACAACCGGCAAGCGATAAACAGTTAGATTTTGCTAACAAAATATCTAAAACATTGGGGGTTGAGTTTAATGGAAACACCAGGGCAGAAACCAAAGAGTTTTTAGATAAATACAGCAAGGATTTTACAGAGTTTTTGAATGATAGAACAGGCTATTTGATAAAAACAGATCCAAATAACCTAAACCAAAACGAAAAAGAAGAATACTATCAAAAGTATTATCATGAAATTAGTAGAAATATCGCTAAACAAGACATTAACAACATAGATCGACTATATGAACATCTTGAAAAAACAGACCCAGAAGAGCTTAATACAATTGGAAAAGGCATTAAGCTAGAGAGCTATAAAAAAGCTTTTAGGGTTACTAATAAAGAGATAGTAAACAAGCTAGCCGAAAAATATTTTGGAGATGATTCATTTTTAAAAGATGTTTATGCTAAAAAACCGCTTGAACTTGCAAAAGAATTAAATAATAATGGGATAGATTACAAACACGAAAAAGAGCTTGCAAAAGCGGATCTAATAGCTGAAAAATACGATGAGTACATAACCGATAAAATGGTAAACGCAAATGATGAAAAAGAGTTTAACGAGCTTTTAAAAAAAGAGCAAAATTTCAAAGAGTTTATAGATGATTACAAACAAGAAAAACAAGACGAACACGACTATGATAAATTGATTGATAAAATAGATGAGCATATGCAAAATAAAGATCCTTACAGTGCTGCAAAACTGATAGAAGAGAATAAATATGTATTGAAAGAAGAAGATCTGGAGATAATGCAAATGCAGCTTGACAAAACTTTTGATGAGGCGATGGAGATGGAAACACCTAGAATTGAAAAACAGCTTAAGCAAGAAAAGAAGTATTGGAGTAGGGAAAATGAGAGCTTTTATAATGCTATAGCGGAAAATAAGGATAGCGAAAAACAAGAAGTTGTAGAGGATAATACGAATAGTAGATGATTTTATGTATATATGTAGAAAACAAAAAATAAAAAAGGGGTAATGATGGCAAAAAAAAGTAAAATGGAATATTTTAGAACTGAAATTGAAGAACTGATAAAAAAGGGAGTAAGTATAAGAAGTGCTTGGAAAATAATAAATTCAGAGCTTCCAGACTATGCTAAAATCAGTTATATGGGCTTTTATAATTATGCAAAACAATTTAAAAAGAAATAGATTACCAGGAGGAAAATGCTATCCCTCCTATCGTTTCTTCTAACATATCAATAATCTTTTGTTTATTATAATTTATAAATTTAATATCTTGGTTGTCTAAAATATTTTTTACAAAGAATATAAATTTTTTTATATCTCGATTTGTGTAACCAGGATTTTTGGAAAAGTTTTTAAGTTGTTTAATTGTTTGTTTGAGACCAGTTTCAAAATATTCAATTGCAATTTCATAATTATATTCAACTTCATTTTCAATACAATAACTAAGTTGGTCAATCAATATTTGTTTAGCAGAATTTGATAAAATAAATAGTTTTAAATATAATAATCTTTTATCATATGGTTCATTTTCTTTTTCATATCTACCTATTTTTCCTGTTTCAAGAAATTCTTTTAAATCATTTTCTGTGAAATACTTATGTAATAATGCAATAATAGGTCTTTCTTCTTTTTTCCAATTGTAATATGTTTTATCAGAAATTGATAAAATAGATTTGATTATATCTTTCATTTTTACCTCTTTTTTGATTTTGATACATGTTTAGGAATTTATAATGTAACTATACCAAAAAAATTAATGTAATTGTTGACATTTTTTACACTTTTTTGTAAAATACATAATAATGTAAATAAATGTAATATTTACATTAGCATAACATACATAATACAAAAAAGGAGAAAATATGACAGCAGCAGAGACATTAAAATCATGTAACATAAGCACTGTTGAACAACTCATAAACAAAATAGATGCAGTTGTCGAAATCATGAAAGACGATGCAAAAAGAATCTGTATATCAAAAAAAATTGCAGTTGTAGATTTCGATTTTGCATTTTCTGTTTCAGCAGAAGCGACACTTAAGACGATTGAAAAAGGTGCAAAACTGCAGGGAGTTAAGCGTTTTCTAAACTGTCAAAATATCGATATCGCGGTAAATTGGTTATTACAACGTATAGTTGCAAACATTAAAAATACTTATGATAAAAGATATAAAATGCACTTTGAAAACAACGGGACATGTGAAATAAACGACTATACGTCAAAATACACTATCGATAAACAAATAGAAACAGAAATCGAAAAAATGAAAAAGATAGATAAAGAGAAAATTAAGCAAGGCTTAAAAAAAGTTTGGAAAGAGGTAGACCATGATGATTTTGATATAGCTGATTTTGTTGAATTATGTGAAAAACATGGCTTCAATGCAGAAGAAATTTTGGGGTTTAAGCCAATCGTAAACGCACAAATTAAAACACAGCAAGTTGAGAGTGGCCGCTCTCAACTTTTTTTCGATTTCTAAAATAAAGAAAAAATCATGAAAAATATAGCAAAAAACTGCAAAAAAATCAATGAAATTGATGTTGATACGATATCAAATTTAAATATTGAGCGTGCTGTTTTAAGTACAATTATCTTTGATCCAGTGCGGTATGAAGAGATTGCCGTACAGTTGAAACCGGAAGATTTTTACCACCCTTTTCATCAGCACCTTTTTGTAGCTATGGAGGAGCTTTTTAAGGGTGATCAGCCGATAGATGAAGAGTTTCTTAGGGAAAAATTGACTCAGAAAAATCAGTTTGATGAAGTTGCTTTTTTGGATATTGTTGCATACACTAATCCGCTCTCAAATGCCAATGCTTACATAAAAGAGATCAAGGCAAAAGCACAAAAAAGAAAGCTACTTGATGTAACTACTACAACTAAAAAAATGGTAGCCGACGGTAACAAGCCAGGCGATATTGCAGCTAACATTATGCAGCAAATCGATGAAATATCTAAAGAAATTGATGTTGAAGTAGTTCAGAAAAAAATCGAATATATGCAATCAAAAAATAAAAAAATAGAGAAACTTAACCAATTATTGCAGTCTCAATTTTTGAAGCTAGACGAAGAAAAAATAATACTTAACGAAATTGAAAAATTAAAAAAAGAGATAGGCTTAGACGAAGCACAGAAATGGGATGATAACATTGATGATTGGCTTGATAGATTTGACCTTGACCCAGATGAACTTGAAAACATAGAAGTTGAATATTTAGTCGATAATCTTATTGTTAAGCAAGAAATTTCAATGATTTTTGCACCCGCAGGCACTGGAAAATCCCTTGGTGCGGTAGATATAGCTAATATGTCTCTCATAAACGAAAAAGTTGAGCGTGCACTATATTTTGATTTAGACAACGGAGATGCGACACTTGCAGAGAGAAAAATACATGATTTAAAAAAACAGCACGGTAAAAAATTTAGATACTTTAGATCTGGTACAGATGACGTTTGGCGTGTGATACGCGAAATCTCAAAACGCGATCTAACTAATAGTTTAATTGTATTTGATTCAGCCAAAAATTTCATGCAGGGGAAAGACCGAGATAAAAATAAAGATGTATCACAGTTGACAGAAATTTTCAAGAGATTAAGAGATAAGGGAGCTACAGTTATTTTCTTGCACCATAGCCGAAAGCCACCTGCAGACCAAAATAAATTTGACCAAATATATTCAGGCAGCAGCGCATGGGAAGAAGACACATCTAATAGTTTTTTATTGATTAACAATCCACATAAAAATACTTTTATTTTTGTACCGCAAAAAAACCGGATTGGAAAAATAGAAGAACAAGCTTTTCAACATAAAGATAACCACACTTTACAAAAAGTAGAGCTACAATGGGCAAAAGAGGATGAATTATATGAGAAAATCCGAGATGAAATAATTGATTTTATTGATACTTCCAAGAATAAGCCAACTTTTTCACAAATCCTAACTCACCTAATGGAGATGGGCTTTTCAAAAAATAAATCAAATGAAGTGATCCAGTCCGGCAAAGGTAGGTATTGGAAAGTAGAGAAAGTGAAAAAGAATAACAAAAGCCTATTTTTCATTATCGAACCAGAGACTGCAGAGACAAAATTTGAAATTATTGAATTTGAAGCAGATAACACGGATAAGTCGGACAAGTCCTATTTTAGGGATTTCTCTAAGTCGGATAACTGCGGACAAGTGCGGATAACTGCAAACAAATCTAAGAATTATGTATCTGAACAGAATGATTATAGCAAAATAGATATACCAGTGCCAATTTAAGAGCTAGAGAGCTAGGAGGTGTAGCATGATGTTAGCCCAAGAGCTTGCAGAAATTAAATCAGATATTCAGATTATTAAGCAGTTTGTAATGGATTTTCCGGAGTGGATTCCATTAAGCGATTCACTTGCCAAAGAGTACGGATACAGTGGTGTTGACGGCTTAAGAGAATGGTGTAAAAGAAACATTCACCCGTCACAGTTTCAAAAACGTGGACGCATTTACCATCTGCATAAGTCAGCCCTTTCAATTCTAAAAAAAGGATGAAAGTGCTACCATTTCACATGCCCACAACCAGAAAGCAGAAAGGACTAAAAAGTGAGTCGTAGAAAAGGTTGTGCATACATCTGGGAAAGAAAAGATACCCGTGTTCTTTGGCTTTGTAGATATGTTAACAAGAAGCCTGTTCGAGTAAGCACTGGATTGCCAGATACAAAACAAAACCGCTTATTTTTAAACCGTAATGCTGAATCTGAATTTTGGCGTATTGCACTTGAACAAGGTAAAGTAGAACCAGATCAAATACCAAATAATTCATCTTTATCTATTATTATGCAGCAAGATCCAGCTATGCCAAAACTAAGAGAGTATGGCGAGTATACTTTAAATGCTACATTATCAGGTAGATCAACAAAAACTCAACAAGACGTTAAAAAGAAGTTTAACCGTATTTGTCTATATTTTGGAGATGAAACGCCTATAAATTCAATTACAGCTACAATGATAGCAGAATGGCAAACTAAGCTTAGCCAGGGTAAAGTCTCTTATCAAAATGGAAAGCCATACTCAAATAAAACAATTATAAATTATCGTTCAGTTTTAAACACTATATTGAGTGCAGCAGTAGATGATGGATTAATACAACGCAATCCGATGGAGTCAAGAATAGCTAAAGCCCCACGGATTATTAAAAAAATTCCAACCGTCTATTCACTTGAAGAGATTCGAGCTTTACTTGAATCTTGTCGTCATTATGCCAAAAATGCACGCAATTTTCAAACCGAGTGGGCATGGAAACAGATGTTTTATATGCTAAAGCTTGGTTTTTTTACAGGGTTGCGGTCAGGAGAGCTAATAGCTCTGCAATGGCATGACATCAACTTTGATCAAAATTACATCCATGTCCAAAGGCGAATAAGAGATGGTGATGAAGATTTACCAAAAGGCTATAAAAAACGTTTTGTTGATTTATTGCCACAAGCAAAAGAGGTACTAAAAACTCAACAGTTGCTTACAGGACTTAAAAGTAAGTGGGTATGGCTAACTTATCAAGGCAATCCTTATTCATCTACTGATAGCTTGGATGAAATGTTTAAAAAGGCTTGCAGACATGCAGGTGTAAAAGTTGGTAAATTTTATAATATGCGTCATAGCTTTGCTACATTGATGATAGAAAATGGAATGAGTGAAAGTTGGCTTATTCAAAATACTGGGCATGTTGATATATCAACAACCAGAGATTATTATTTTGGTAAAATAAAGCCTAATTTAGATGCAATTAATAAGCTTGTTGTATAGGTTTTATACACAGTTTATACACAGTTGAAAAATGAAGTGTTTGAAAAGCCCTATTTTAGGGGATTGAAGTGGCGGACAGGGAGGGATTCGAACCCTCGGTACCCGCAAAGGTACGCACCCTTAGCAGGGGTGTGGTTTCAGCCAGCTCACCCACCTGTCCGTGTAATGCTTAAGTGGGTGAAATTATAGCGGCTGAATCTTAATATTCTGCTTAAACAGCCTTGTATTGACTAGATTTTAGAATATTTTCCAGTAGCTTTTGAAGCTGTTCTGCCATTGCACTATTTTGTTTTTTTGCATCTTCAATGCGCTCTTTAAGCTTAACTACCAATTCTACCTTATCCAAAATTTTCATAACAGCTCCTTGAAAATTTATATTTAAGGATGCTCATATATTGGCAACCTGTATATTTCAAGTAAGCAATAATTGTTCCTTTATATATAATACTATATTGGAAAGATTTAGATACAATGCTATAAATAGTTTTTGATTTAGGAGAGTTGTAATGTTTCAGAAATATGCCCCACTGGTATTTGTTATACTTTTTGCACTGTTTGTAGGATGGATGATTTGGGGGATGGAAACAGCAGTTCCACAAGGGAACTGGTAAAAAGTTTTTTATAGAGCTTGTAGAATTTTTTCTACTACTTTAGCTGGTTCTTCAGACTTATAGACAGGTCGTCCTACGACGATTATGTCTACTTTCTCTTTTTTTGCAGTTTCAATATCTGCAACACGTTTTTGATCGTCACTCTTTTCTCCAAATGGACGAATTCCCGGTGTCAAAGTTAAAAATGACTTATCTGTTTCATGTTTAATCATACTGCTCTCATAAACACTGCATACTACACCATCAAGTCCTGCCTGATAGCTTTGAAGTGCAAACTCTTTTGCTTTTTCTTCAATATCAGTTCCGTAAATCTCTTTAAAACTATGATAGTCAAATGAGGTAAGAGCTGTTACAGCCAGTACAAGTGGTCTTTTTTCATATTTATCAAGACGTTCCATAACTGTTTGCATTGCCTTTTTACCAGCACTAGCATGAATATTGAACATATCTACATCCATTTTAGCTATCTCTTCAGCTGCATCAGCCATAGTATTTGGGATATCATATAGTTTAAGGTCAAGAAAAATTTTGAAGTTTGGGTTTATCTCTTTTATTTTATCTAAAAAATCTTGTCCATCACGAATGAAAGAACGAAATCCGACTTTAAGCCAAATATCGTATTTAGCAAGTGTTTGGACGAGTTGAAGATTCTCTTTTGAAGAAGGAAGGTCTAGAGCGACGCATAGTTGCATAGTATTTCCTTTTTGGAAATTATACCACGTCGCTCCCCTTCCTTAAAAGGTTTTAGCCTATAACACAGCTTTGAATTTTAGCAACAATGCTAGGATCTTCCAGTGTTGAGATATCTTGCTTAATCTCTTCACCTTTAGCAATAGCACGAAGAATTCGGCGCATTATTTTACCTGAACGTGTTTTAGGCAAGCCAGGAACAACTTTAATGGTGTCACATTTTGCAATATTTCCAATCTCTTTAGAGATTACTTGATTGATCTCTTTGGCAAGTTCTGCCTCTTCTCCAAAGCTATCCTCTACATCTTTGAGAACAACATAGGCAAATACACTTTCACCTTTGATGTCATCTGGTTTACCAACAACTGCAACTTCTGCAACATGTGGGTGCTTTTTAATGGCAGCTTCTATCTCTGCTGTACCCATTCGGTGTCCTGAAACATTGATAACATCATCAACACGTCCTGTAATTGTGATGTAGCCATCTTCATCAATAATTGCACCATCACCTGAGAAGTATACAGGTTTACCATCTTTTTTGGCATCACCAAAGTAAGACTTTTTAAATCGTTCAGGATCGCCCCAAATAGTTCGGATCATACTTGGCCAAGGTTTAGTAATGCATAGAAGTCCTTGTTCACCAGGCTCTACAGGTGTGCCATCACGCTCAATTACTTCTGCCATAATTCCAGGTAGCGGGAATGTTGCACAAGCTGGTTTAATAGGTGTAGCACCTGGTAGTGGACTAACCATATGACCGCCTGTTTCAGTCTGCCACCATGTATCAACAATTGCACAGCGTCCGCCACCAATTTTTTCATAGTACCACTTCCATGCTGGTGGGTCAATTGGTTCACCAACAGTTCCTAGAACTTTAAGTGAGCTAAGATCATATTTTTCAGGCTCATGTTCACCTGTTTTATGAAGTACACGAATTGCAGTTGGAGCTGTGTAGAACTGGTTAATTTTATACTCTTCAACCATTTTCCAAGCACGTCCTGCATCTGGATATGTTGGTACACCTTCAAACATAACAGTTGTTGCACCCATTGCAAGCGGTCCGTAAACAATGTATGTATGACCAGTGATCCAACCTATGTCTGCTGTACACCAGTATGTGTCATTCTCTTTGACATCGAAGACCCACTCCATTGTCATTTGTGCCCATAAAATATAACCTGCTTGTGCATGCTGAACACCTTTTGGTTTACCAGTTGATCCTGATGTATATAGCAAGAAGAGTGGATCTTCACTATCCATAACTTCTGGTTCACAAGTATCTGCTTCAAGATCAATTAATTCATTGTAGCTGTAATCCCGTCTTTCAATCCAGGTAATATCTTCATGGTTTCTTTGAACAACTAACACTTTTTCAACAGTGTCGCATCCCTCTTCAAGTGCAATATCAACTACAGGTTTTAGCATATATGGTTTACCTTTTCTGTAAGCACCATCAGCTGTAATAACTAGTTTAGCTTCTGCATCAATAATACGATCACGAAGTGCTTCAGCACTAAATCCACCAAATACGACAGAGTGGATCGCTCCAAGACGTGCACATGCCAACATTGCATAAGCTGCTTCTGGAATCATTGGCATATAAAGAACAACGCGATCACCCTTTTTGATACCGAATCTGTTTTTAAGAAGGTTCGCAAAACGACTAACATTACGGTAAAGTTCAAGGTAAGTAATGATTTGTTTATCACCACGGTCACCTTCAAAGATGATAGCCGCTTTGTTTTTGCGAACTTCAAGGTGGCGATCTATACACTGATAGCTGACATTAAGTTTACCGCCTACAAACCACTTATAAAATGGTGCGTTGGACTCATCAAGCACTTGTGTGAAAGGTTCAAACCAGTTAATCTTCTCTTTTGCCCAGTGGCCCCAGAATCCTTCATAATCCTCTTTTGCCCAATCAACCAATTCTTGATATTCACACATATTTTTAATACGTGCATTTTTTGCAAACTCTCGGTTAGGTTTAAATATAGGCTTTCTCTCTTCGCTCATTATTTTCTCCTTTAATTTAGTGTTTTTAAATTTTTAAGTTTAATATACATCATAGCTGTCATAATTGCATCATTAAGAGCATCATGCTTATTTAGTTTTGGAATATCTAATGCTTTGAGCATTGCATCAAAACGTAAATCAACATGTTCTTGATGTATTGTGCCTACTTTTTTATCATAGTATAGCGCAGAAATTTCTATTAATTGATTAGGTAAAGTTATTCCTAAACTTTCTTTAAGCATTTTGTTGACCATAGCTACATCAAATTCCAGATAGTAACCAACCAGTGTTCTAGGTCCAATAAAGTGTAAAAAACGTGCTATAGCTTCATCTGCTTCTATAGCATTTTTCATATCACAAGCTCTGATTTGGTGTATTTTTATACTTTCAGGGTTTATCTCACGGTTACATTTTATGTAAAGGTGAAGAGATGAACTAGTTAAAATACGATTGCCCTTAACCTTTACAGCACCAATTGAGATGATTTCATCACGCTTAACATCCAGCCCAGTTGTCTCTGTATCGAAAACAACCACTTCATCTTTAGGTGGTGTATCGAACAAAAAGGAATAGTGAGGGTCTTTTAATCTCTTTTTCATCCAATTGCGTTTAAGCCTATTTAGCATTACCCCACCATATTTAGTTTAAAGTGATAAGTAATGAACTTTTTCAGTTCACGCACTACCTTTAGTGCATCTTTTAACATGTCACGCTCCAGTTTGCTTAGGTTACGAATATCGACTCTATTATCTGGTTTTTTCCCCTGTGCTATTTGCGACAGTTTATTTTGTAAAATAAATGTAAGAATGACATCAAATGATTCAATAAGCTCTGTTGCAAATTTTCTGTCAATCAGTCCGATTTCATTGAGCTCTTTGATTCGTTCAACTGTTGAAGTTACCTCAATTTTTTGCTCCAATGCCAATGCACGTATACCGTGCATAAGGATGAAACTACCTCCTTTTTTAAGATCAATCTGATCGTTGCCAAATCCTCCTAGCAATCCTAGAGGTATATCAAAACGTTCAACAGCCTGTGCAAATATAGCCAGTGCAGTAGGGTGGTTGCTTATTTTGTTAAAAAGATAGTGTCGTAAATCTTTAAGAAGCTTAGTATTGCCTGCTACACATTTAGCATCAACAAGGATGGCTAGCTTCATCATTGCATCACTCTCTGGTATATCAACCCAATTATCAATTGCTTTTTTAAAATCTTGAAGAGGTTGAGACCACTCTGGATTACTGACCATTACATTACCTGGACATTCTGGAAATCCCAAGCTTTGCAGTGCTTTGCTAAATTGGGTCATCTTCCCTTCAAGTCCATCAGCATAAAAATCATCTTTTATAATGAGACCGTTGTCTTGATCAGTTCTGATGATCTGCTCCTCACGCCCTTCGCTTCCCATAACCATCAGTGCTACATTAGAATGCCACTCTTGAGGTATGATGAGTTCAAATACTTTTGCAAATACTTTGGCATTGAGTTCGCTGATAATACGGGCAATATATCGTGCTTTTATGCCTTTATGATGAAGTGTTCGTACAATGTTAACCATTCCATCCGTTGTACTTTTGAGTTCTTCAATGGAGCTTGCTTTTTCGATTTGAACACTTAGAAGGTAAGCATGGTTGGAAAAATAACTAAGTAAATCTATTTGCTCAATAGTGCCGCAAATATTTTTATTATGTGTGACAACAAGGCGTTTAATGCTATGGCGTGTCATCATCAGCAGGGCATTGAAAAGAAAGTCATCACGTTCTATTGTTATAAGTTTATAGGTTGCAATATTTGCAATCGGCTCTTGTAGTGAGACGCCACCTAAAATAATGTGATGTCTAAGATCACTGTCTGTGACAATTCCTATATGCTGTTGATGCTTAACCAAAATAGCAGTTGCTTTTACTGCTTCCATACCAGCTACTGCTTTTACAATTGGAGTTGTACCTTCGACAATGTATGGAGAGTGGATAAAAATATCACCAATACGTGCCGTAAGAAACTCAGTAAACTCTGTTTGCTGGCTCTGTTTGCGCAAAGCTTGTAGGCGTGTGGCTATATCTTCTAAATAAAAAGTTTTAAAAGCATCATTTGTTTTAATAAGCTCCAAAAAAAGTGTTTTTGGAATCTCATAACAAAGAAGCTCTTCAATCACACGGTAGATACGTTCATTTGAGTGTTGCAAAATTTCACAAGCACCTATAGTATCTAGTGCACCGAAATATTCGACATTTCCTTCCTTGTCACTTGCTTCAACACTACCTTTGATAATAATAGAGATATTATCTGGTTTTTTATCTTCATTAAAAAGGATAGTATCTTTAGGGTAGTAGGCTATATCCATAGCACTCAACACCCGTTCTAACTCATTGTCAGATAGGGAGTCAAATGGGTGAATAGATATAAGAAAGGATTTTTGTTCAACAATACTCATAAATAGTATCCTTCTTTCTAAAAAAGTAGCGATAAGTTTAAATCACTTATCGCTACAAAATGATTAGTGCGATACTGCCCCTTCAGCTCCGATCCCTGTTTGAGAGCGAATGTCTTGCGCTTCAAATGCTTCACGCTCTTTTTCGGCATCAGCACTTTTGTCTGTTACTGAGAAGAACCAGATACCTATGAAAGCAACAGTTACACTAAATAGTGCCGGATATTTATATGGGAATATAGCCTCATCAAACCCTAAAATCTGTTGCCATACAATAGGACCAAGGATAACCAGCATAACAGCTGTTGCAAGCCCCAAACTACCACCAATTACAGCACCGCGTGTTGTGAGATTTTTCCAAAACATTGAGAGGAAAAGAACAGGGAAGTTTGCCGATGCTGCAATAGCAAATGCCAAACCAACCATAAATGCAATATTCTGTTTTTCAAATGCAATACCAAGCAAAATAGCAACAATACCCATTGCAATAGTTGCAATTTTAGAGATGCGCATCTCTTGAACCTCATCTACACGACCACGTCTAAAGACATTTGCATAAAGGTCATGACTTATGGCTGAAGCACCTGCAAGTGTCAGACCAGAAACAACTGCAAGAATTGTTGCAAATGCAACTGCTGAGATAAATCCAAGGAAGAAGTTTCCACCCACTGCATGGCTAAGATGAATTGCTGCCATATTGTTACCACCGATTATCTTACCCGCTGCATCAAGGTATTGCGGGTTAGTTAAAACCATTACCACGGCTCCAAAACCGATGATAAATGTCAAGATGTAAAAGTAACCTATAAAACCAGTTGCATAAAATACCGACTTTCGTGCCTCTTTTGCATCTGCAACAGTAAAGAAGCGCATTAGAATGTGAGGAAGACCTGCTGTACCAAACATTAGTGCAATACCAAGACTAATTGCAGAGATAGGATCACTCACGAGACCGCCAGGGCTCATAATTGCATTATGGTTTGGATGAACTTCAACAGCTTTGGCAAAGAGTTCTTCAAAGCTGAAGCCAAAGTGTGCCATTACAGCGATTGCCATAAATGTTGCACCAGAAAGTAGTAGTCCTGCTTTGATAATTTGAACCCACGTTGTTGCCAACATACCGCCAAATGTTACATATAGAATCATCAAAACACCAACCAGAATAACCGCCAACTCATATGGAAGACCAAAAAGGATTTGGATTAGCTTACCTGAACCAACCATCTGTGCAATAAGATATAGAGTTACAGTTGCAATAGAACCAAATGCTGCAAGTGTTCGAATTGGAGTCTGTTTAAGTCGGAATGAAGCAACATCGGCAAATGTATACTTTCCAAGGTTGCGCAGACGCTCTGCTACAAGAAAGAGAATAATTGGCCAACCTACCAAGAAACCGATAGAGTAGATAAGACCATCATACCCTTTTAGATATACAAGACCAGAAATTCCTAGGAATGATGCTGCTGACATAAAGTCACCTGCAATTGCCAAACCGTTTTGGAAACCTGTAATTCCACCGCCAGCTGTATAGAAATCTTTGGCAGTTTTTGTACGTTTAGCTGCCCAGTAGGTTATGCCCAGCGTTGCAGCAACAAAGACTAGGAACATAATGATAGCTGAAATATTGAGAGGCTGTTTTTGGACTTCACCTTCAATTGCACCACCTGCAAAAAGTGCCAGTGATGAGAGTGTTAGTAGTAAGACTTTTTTCATGAAGCATCCTTTGCAAGCTCTTTTTCAAGTTCCTCTTTGACTTCACGGCTAAGATCATCAAATTCACTATTGGCACGTTTGACATAAACTCCTGTTAGCGCAAAAGCGATAATAATAATTGCTATACCGACAGGAATACCGACAGTTGTAACTTTGCCATCTCCAAGTGGAGTACCTAGCAGTTGAGGATCGAACGCTATGGTTAAAATGAATGCATAGTAGACCACTAGCATAATAATTGAAAGCGTCCAAGCAAAACTGCTGCGCTTTTTAACTAACATCTGATATTTGGGATTACTCCTAATATGCTCTATCATCTCTTTTGTCATAACGACTCCTTTTTAGTTAAAAGTTATAGTTTACAATGAAACGGTACTCATCCCAATCTATTCCAGGTTTAAAATCTCTAGGAAAGTTTCCTCTAAATCTTAGTTGAAGATTTTGAATTCCTTTAGGGTAGTACTTAATATCAAATCCACTCTCTTTGGCAGTCCATGCTTTACCTGTATCGTATGGATTGTTTTCACCAACATCAAAATTGCAGTAGTAGAGTGTAGCATTGGCATTTATACCCATATTTTGAAAGTTATAGTTTCCTGCAACTTTCCAAGCATCAGTGTCTGCAAAGAATTGGTGTCGTGTAACCATTCCCTGTGTAAATGCAGGCATTCCACCCCAAGGGCTTGCTATACTGGAACCAAGTGGATTGTTACTATCTGAACCTGTTGTTGAGTAAGCAACATATCCACTGACATTACCAACTTTTGCTCCAACTTTTGCTCCAATATAGTCTGAATCAAAATCTCCTGCAAGAGAGTCACCTGTATCACTTTCGTGTATATATTGAAGTGATGTTTTCATCTTTACGCTACCTATAGG
Source organism: Hydrogenimonas thermophila (assembly GCF_900115615.1). Lineage (NCBI taxonomy): Bacteria > Pseudomonadati > Campylobacterota > Epsilonproteobacteria > Campylobacterales > Hydrogenimonadaceae > Hydrogenimonas > Hydrogenimonas thermophila. The sequence goes on from NZ_FOXB01000004.1 coordinate 98,278, forward strand.
AATAGCATAATCTCCTTGCAAATAGACAATATTCATTATGTCGTGAGCATAATAGTCCCAAGCTTGGAGAGTCAGGTTTTTAACTCCACTATATTTGACAGCAGCAATTGAGACACCGTCAGTTTCTTTTCCAATAGCATATTCGCCCATATCAATGAATTCACCACTTTTATTATTTGCACCATATCCAGCTGTTAATGCCAATGCTTTATCTGATTCATTTTTTGTTTCAGTAAAATCTTTATAAGCATTAGAGAAAGTACCAGCGGCAAACTTTGTAACATGTGCTGCAATTAAGGTAGTATCTTTTAGATCTGTGTTTGTAAAAAGATAGGCTTCAAAGAGGTTTGGAATCATACGGGCATCATCGCTGCCAGCCATAGGAGTATCTAAACGTTGACGACCAGCTTTAAAGGCACTGTTTTTGTATGTGTACTTTAAGTATGCTTCACCAAGGATTGTATATCCCTCTTCATTTTCCCCAAAAAGTGTAGGATCCAGTGAAGCACCTGGCAGGTTATCTGAGCCTATTCCAAAGCCATTTGTTGTATAAAAGGCTGTACCAAGACTAAATCCATAATAAGGTGCAGTCTCATACTTCAAATGACCACCTGCTGCAATGGCTGATCTGTGAAGTGTAACTCCTCCATCGTAGTCTCTATCTATGTAGAAAACACGAACTTGACCACTTAGTTTTCCACTGCTAAATGCCTCTTCTAAAGTATCGGCACCATAGGAAACTGTTCCAATAGCAGCAATAACTGCCATAGATAAAAGTTTTTTCATGCATACTCCTTATAAGTCTGTACAAGGTTATGCTAAAAATCAAGTGTAGCGTGAGTGTAGCAATTGAAATTTATGTGTAAATTTTGGAAGGAGATAAAAACTTATGTGTAAAAAAGTAACTTATTTATTAACTGCGATTTATGCGGTAACCTACACCACGAATGTTTACTATAAAATCCTCTTTTAGACTTTTTTTAAGACGACTTACTTCAGCTCTTATTGTAGCGTTATCAATAATAGCATCATCCCAAACATAGTGGCGTAGCATTTCAAAATCAACTACATTTCCTTGATGAATAGCAAGTAGTTGAATTATCTGCATCTGTCTTTTTGTCAATGGGACTGGTTCATTATCAAAAAGTAGGGTTTCGCTGGCTTTATCAAAACTGTAACGTTGACTAAGGCGTATATGCTGTTTGTCTCTAATTCCTAACAGTTGGTCTATTTTTTGTATGTGCAAAAGAAGTTCAGGTAGGTGAAATGGTTTTTTAAGATAGTCATAACATCCAAGTTCATATGCTTTTGCTATCTCTTCCATTCCATGCATTGCACTTATAAAGATAGTTGGAGTTTGGATTTTTTCAGATTGAATTATTTCTAAAAGTTTTAAACCATCAATATTAGGTACACTTATATCTAAAATAAGTAGATCGAACTCCTCTTTTTTTAAACACTCCAATGCTGCATTTCCTTCAAAAAATGAAGTAACATCATGATTGTGAAGTTTTAGAAACTCAACGATAGCATCGTTAAGCATCATTTCATCTTCAAGCAGTAGGATTCTCATTACTTTTCCATTTTGAAATTATATAGGTAAATGTTACCACGTTTTCATTGTGTTGTAGTGTAACTCCAATCATATTGCGCTCACATATTCTTTTAACAATGTAAAGCCCAAGTCCAAAACCATTTTCATGTTCACTATCTTGATAAAAAGGTTCAAAGAGTTTTTCTATATTGGTAATCTCTTTGGCTTTATTACTAAAGCTTAGTCTAATTTCATCTTTTTCATTGCAAAGTCTTACAACAATTTCACTGCCAGGCAATGCATATTTAATAGCGTTTGATAAGTTATTATCTACAAGACGAGTAAATTCTTCTATATTCAACCATACTTTTTCGCTTTTTTGAAGGATGAGTTTAAATGACAATCTATTTGATTGAGCTATCTCATTGAAAAAGTCTATACGTTGACGAATAAATGGCTCAGGATCTATTGGTTCTTTTTCATATTCTATACGATGATATCTTAAAAGATAACTTAAATCACCGTAAAGGTTGTGGATCATTTTGGCTGCTGCTTCAATCTTTTGTATGTAACGATTATCTTTCTCATACATTTTCAATAGGTCAATTTGCGCCATTATGATGGCTAGAGGTGTGTTTATTTCATGAATAGAGGTTTTTATAAAAGCATCTTGGGCTTTTACAAGTTGTTCACTATACTCCTTTTGTTGTTGAAGTTTTGCTGTTTTTTTACGTACTTTTTCTTCAAGTGACAAATTAAGCTGAATTAATTCACGATTTCGTTGATGTATGGTTTCAACCATATGGTTAACATAACTTGCTAGGGGAATAAACTCTTTAATCTTTATTCTATGTTTATTAATAACATTATAACGAGTGGCTGCAGCATTAAAAAACTCACTGAAAGTTTTGATCTCATCTTGAATAATTTTATTAATTAGTTTAATACCTGCAAATGCAAAACCAAAAAGTATGGCAGAAAGGGTTAAAATCTCCATAACATATTTTATTAGGCGGTTCTTCATCTCTTCTTCTTTTTCTAGAACCATATTTTCAAGCTCTCCCATGTAAACTCCTGTACCTACCAGCCAGTTCCATGGTTTAAAAATTTCAGCATAAGATATTTTAGGAGAAAACTGTTTTGTAGAAGGCTCTTCCCATTGGTAATATAGGTATCCACCACCATTTTTTGCTTTTTGTATAAGTTCTTTAAGTATGGGAATTCCTGTTGGATCGGTAATTTTCAACATATTTTTCCCTTTAATTTCAGGTCGGTTAGGATCAAATACATTGTAGCCATCTATTGTATATATGAAAATATATCTATTTGCTGGAAGATCTGTATAGAGCTGATTTATAGCATCAATAATATGTTGCTGTAACTTTTCTTTATCTAATGTATCTCGATAATTTTTATATTCATAAGTAATAAATTTTATAACTCTTTTTGTTTGATTTTTGATCTCTTCTTTCTTTTTTTTGAGATAATGGATTTTTAATTGTGTAACTTCAGTATTGAAATCTTTATACTCTTCATAAACTACTAAAGCAGTAAAAAGAAGGGCTAATAATAGCAGTGTAATTATTCCAATAATATTTATATTATTAATACTTAAAATATGTTTCATATTCGACATAAATATTACTTTTTATGTTTATTTTTGTTGTTAGAGTTTGATTGCTTACCCTAAAAGCTTAAATTATACATCAAAAAACCGATATTTTAATAAGAGTAACAGTTTTTAAAAGTATAATTCAAGGTTCAACACATAAATGTGAAAATGATAATTTAAATAGGGCAGAAAAGGTAGTGGATGAGTAATTTGACGAAAAGTGAACGTGAGGGTCTTAACGATCTCTTCTGTTACCTTGAAGTATCAAATTTTCCTATACATAAACGTATTCTGCTTAAAATTAATCGTTTATTAATCTTTATAAAACTTTATATTATCCGCTAATCAAGTAAAATATCAGCTATCTGATATATTTTCTATGATACTCTACATTCTAATCTTCATTTTAAATAGTTGAAATAAAATATAAATCAAGGAAGTAATATGTTTGGAAAAAAATTAAAGACATACGATTATGATCAAGATACACTGAATCAGTTTCAGTATGCAAAAATCAAAACAAACAAAGGTGATATTTGGCTTAAACTATATGTAGATGAGGTGCCAAATACTGTTGCTAATTTTGCTACACTTGCAAAAGATGGATTTTATGATAATCTAAAATTTCACCGTGTAATTAAAGGTTTTATGGCTCAAGGCGGTTGTCCTCACAGTGGTCCTGGAGGAAATCCAGCTAGAGTTGGTACAGGTGGTCCTGATTGGGCAATAGCTTGTGAAACTGAAAAAAATACCCATAAGCATGTAAAAGGAACAATTTCAATGGCTCATGCTGGTAAAGATACAGGTGGAAGCCAGTTTTTTATCTGCTTTGTGCCTTGTCCACATCTTGATGGTGTACATACTGTTTTTGGAGGTATTGAAGATAGCGATGCTGACAGTATGCTTGTTCTTGATTCCATCAACCAAAATGACATAATTGAAACAATAGAGATTCACGCTTCAAGATAATTAAATGGCATACGCATAGTCGTATGCTGTTTTAAAGAACTACTCCCCTCACTTAGGACAGGACATAACAATGTTTGGTTTTTATAGAGTTGCAGCCGCAGTACCAAAAGTCAGAGTAACTGATGTAAGTTTCAATATTGAACATATTATTGATTTATGGAAAATTGCTGCAAAAAATCAAAGTGCAGTCATACTTTTCCCAGAGCTTTCTGTTAGCAGTTACAGTTGTGCTGATCTTTTTTATCAAGAGACTTTGCATAGTGCAGTTGATGTTGGTTTATCCAAGCTTTTGGATGAATCAATCCATTTAGATACTGTTGCCATTGTCGGAGCACCTCTTTGGCATAAAAATCGTCTTTACAATTGTGCTGTAGTTATACAAAAGGGTCAAATTTTAGGTGTTGTGCCCAAAATTTTTGTGCCTGAGCATAAAGAGTATTATGAAAAGCGTTGGTTTTCTAGTGGAAAAGATGTGAAGAATGAGATGATCGAGGTTGCAGGTCAATCTGTGCCATTTGGTGTAGATCTGCTCTTTAAAAGAAATAGTGAGCTAATATTTGGCATAGAGGTTTGCGAAGATTTATGGAGCGTTGTACCGCCTAGTTCTTATCAAGCTCTTGCAGGTGCAACACTTCTTTTTAATCTCTCAGCAAGTGATGAGATTGTCGGTAAAAGTGATTACCGAAAGAGTCTTGTATCTTCACAAAGTGCTAGATGTATGGCTGCTTATGTCTATGCCTCCTGTGGAGTGGGGGAGTCAACTACTGATGTTGTTTTTGGCGGGGATGCTATGATCGCTGAAAATGGAAGTTTGCTAGAGCAGGGTGAGCGATTTTTGGATGAGTCTCAAATAATTTTTGCAGATGTTGATCTAGCTAGACTTAAAATGATGCGTATTAGCGAAAGCAGTTTTAGCGATGGAGAGTGCAGAGAGTTTAGAATAGTAAATTTGTCTGATGTACCTCAAATAGTACAATTAAACAGATTTATAGACCCTCATCCCTTTGTACCAAGTGATAAAAAAGTGCGTACCAAGAGATGTAAAGAGATTTTTTCTATCCAAGCAGCTGCTCTTGCCAAACGACTTGAACATATAGGCTCTGAAGTATGTGTAATAGGAATTTCAGGCGGTCTTGATTCTACATTGGCACTTTTGGCGACATATAAAACTTATGAGATTTTAAAAAAGGACCCAAAAGATATTGTTTGTGTAACAATGCCTGGTTTTGGAACTACCGGACGCACTTTTGAGAATGCTAGAAGGCTTTGTGAAGGGCTTGGTGTAACTCTTAAAACGGTAGATATTACCAATGCCTGTTTGGATCATTTTAAAGTGATAGGGCACGATCCAAATGAGCATACAATAGTTTATGAGAATGTCCAGGCAAGAGAACGCACTCAAATTCTTATGGATTTAGCAAACAAGCTGAATGGAATTGTAATAGGTACAGGTGATTTAAGTGAATCAGCTCTTGGGTGGAGCACCTATAATGGTGATCATATGTCGATGTATGCAATCAATGTCGGAATACCAAAAACCTTAATAAGATACCTAGTAGAGTGGGCGGCTGATACGCACCCTGATATTTCAGAAGTTTTACAAGATATTCTTGCAACACCTGTAAGTCCTGAGCTTTTGCCTTCACAAGATGATGATACTATTTCGCAAAAGACAGAAGAGGTAGTAGGTCCATATGAGTTGCATGACTTTTTCTTGTATCATATGATAAAAAGTGGAGCAACTCCGAAAAAGATTCTTTTTTTAGCCAAAGTTGCATTTAAACAAAAGTATGATGATGAGACTATTAAAAAGTGGTTGAAACTCTTTTTGTGGCGTTTCTTTTCGCAACAGTTTAAACGAAGCTGTATGCCTGATGGTCCAAAAGTTGGAACTATTGCTCTTTCACCAAGAGGTGATTGGAGAATGCCGAGTGATGCAGTAGTAAGTGAGTGGATCAAAGAGTTAGAGAGAGTTGAATAAAATGTTAGTACATATTTGTTGTAGTGTTGACAGTCACTTTTTTTTACAGAAGCTACGGGAAGATTTTCCTAATGAACGGTTAGTTGGATTTTTTTACGATCCAAATATACACCCTTACAGCGAATATAGATTAAGACTTTTGGATGTACAAAGAAGTTGTGATCGTCTTGGTATAGAGCTAATTGAAGGACCATATGATTTTGAAACCTGGATGAATGCAGTTAAGGGGTATGAAAATGAGCTGGAAAAGGGTGCTAGATGTGAAATCTGCTTTGATCGCAGATTTGAAGTTAGTGCAAAAAAGGCTCGTGAAATAGGTGAGAAGAGTATGACTACAACTCTTCTTGTAAGCCCAAAAAAATCGCAAGAACAGCTTAAAAGAACAGGTGAAAGATTTGCTAAAGATTATGGTGTAGAGTTTGTATATGTAGATTACCGAAGCAAAGGCGGAACACAGTTACAGCAGCAGATAAGTAAAGAAGAAAAACTTTACCGTCAGGATTATTGCGGTTGTCTTTTTGGTTTGACAATTCAACGTGAACAGCAAGGCAACTTAGCTGATGAACTCTTCTCTCCTGTTGATGGAAGAGTATTGCCAGGTTCAATTGAAGAGCGTCTTTCTATGTATGAAAATCGTCTGGCTATTGAAGAAAAAAATCAAGACTATAAAATAGTACGTCAGAAGTTTCTTAATTACAGGCTTAAATTTGGCTGGGTAAAACATAAAAAGAAGACTTTGCCAAGCTACATTTTGCCATACTCAGTTATGAAAAGACGATATACTAACGGCAAAGTTGAGATGAAAATAGATGGGCTTTACTGGTTTAACAGAGAAGAGATTAGGTTTATGACACTTGAAAATTACAATCAGCTCTCACAGTGCAGTTACAATAGTGTTAAAGAGCTTATTTTTAATCCGCCATCTTTTGAAACAGATATGCTTGTTAGAGAAAAAGCTGGATTAGGGCTTTGGGATCTCTCTCCAATGATAGTTTTAGAAGAGATTCCAGAAGGAAAACTGGAAATTTTGATAGAATCTGAAGCTTATAGAGATGTCAGAGAAAAATTAGTACTCTTGTGATAAAATAAGATAATTTTCAACCCAAGGACTGTTTAAAAAATGATGGATGTTGTACAAATTCAGAAAATTTTACCTCATAGATACCCTTTTTTATTGGTTGATCGTGTTGTTACTTGTAATAAAGGTGAGTCAATAGAAGCTTATAAAAATATCTCTATTAGTGAACCTGTTTTTGAAGGACATTTTCCTGGTCATCCAATCTACCCAGGTGTTATGATTATAGAAGGAATGGCGCAAGCTGGGGGAATTTTAGCTTTTGAAAGTATGGATGAGAATGATCAAGAAGAGACTCAAGATAAAGTTGTCTACTTTATGAGTATAGATAAATGTAAGTTCAGAAACCCTGTACGACCTGGAGATAAACTTGTTTATAAACTTGAGGTTATTAAGCATAAAGGTGCTATTTGGGTACTTGACGGTAAAGCATATGTTGATGATAAACTTGTGGCGGAAGCAGAACTTAAAGCCATGATTGTTGATAAATAGATTCGGTGGAAAATAATGAGTGTTAAGATTTCACCACTTGCTATTGTAGAAGATGGTGCTCAGCTAGGAGTTGATGTTGAAATAGGTCCTTATGCTTATGTATCGGCTAAGGCAAAAATCGGTGATCGTACGACAATTGGGCAGTGTGCACGCATTGATGGTGATACAACAATAGGCAGTGACTGCCGTATATTCTCTCATGCAGTTGTAGGCTCAATTCCTCAAGACCTTAAGTTTCATGGTGAAGATGTTCAATTAATCATTGGTGATCGTAATACAATAAGGGAATTTACACTGCTTAATCCTGGAACAGAGGGTGGTGGCAGTGTTACTAAAATAGGCAATGATAACCTTTTTATGGGGTATGTTCACGTAGCGCATGATTGTATAATTGGTGATCGCTGTATCTTTGCCAATGCTGCAACTTTAGCCGGTCATGTTGAGATTGGAAATGGAGTAGTTGTTGGAGGAATGACACCTATTCATCAATTTGTTAAAATAGGGGATCTTGCAATGATAGCAGGAGCTTCTGCTTTAAGTCAGGATGTACCTCCTTACTGTCTTGCAGAGGGTAATCGTGCAGTTTTAAGAGGATTAAATTTAACTGGGTTGCGCAGAGCACTCTCTCGTGATGCGATAAACCCATTAAGAGTAGCATATAAAGAGCTTTTTGAGCGGGGTAAACCTTTAAAAGAGACAGCAGAAAAGTTGCTGGAGACCAGTGAGAGCGAAGAAGTAAAAAAGATGTGCCGTTTTGTAATAGAGACAAAACGAGGCATTCCATATGAGAGGAATAATGAATGATAAATAGAAGTTGCAGTTTCTGTGGAGTTAATGAAAGTCAGGATAATCCACTTTTAGCAGGTAACAATGTATACATATGTAAAAATTGTGTGATATCTGCGTATAAAATTCTTTTTGGTGAGCTTGAAGATGAAAAAGAGGTTGTTGATAAGGAGTTAATGACTCCAAGAGAATTAAAAGCTGCATTAGATGAGTATGTAATAGGTCAAGAGCGTGCCAAGCGGATCTTTGCAGTAGCTGTTTATAACCACTACAAAAGAATTTTTAAACAGAACAGTCTTGAAGATGATGATACAGAGATAGCAAAATCAAACGTACTTCTTATTGGACCAACAGGAAGCGGTAAAACATTGATGGCACAATCAATTGCAAAGTTTTTGGATGTGCCTATAGCAATTGCTGATGCAACAAGTTTGACAGAAGCTGGTTATGTTGGTGAAGATGTTGAAAATATTTTAACAAGACTTTTGCAAGCTGCTGACGGTGATGTTAAAAAAGCAGAGCAGGGGATTGTCTTTATTGATGAAGTAGACAAAATTTCCCGTATGAGTGAAAATCGCTCAATTACACGTGATGTTTCCGGAGAGGGTGTTCAGCAGGCTCTTTTGAAAATTATTGAAGGAAGTATAGTCAACATTCCACCTAAAGGTGGTCGAAAACATCCAAATCAGGACTTTATCCAGATAGATACATCAAATATTCTTTTTATATGTGGCGGTGCATTTGATGGTTTGGCAGATATTATTAAACGAAGACTTGGCGGTAATGTTCTTGGATTTAACCAAGAGAAAAGATCTAAACGTGATGATGAGCAGATATTAAGTTTTGTTGAAGCAGATGATTTGGTTGCTTATGGGTTGATTCCTGAGCTTATTGGGCGTTTGCATGTTCTTGCAACTCTTAATGAGATTACAAAAGAGGATATGGTCAAAATATTGACTGAACCAAAGAATGCTCTAGTTCGACAATATAAAAAGCTTTTTGCAATAGATGGTGTTACTTTGACTTTTGAAAAAGAGGCTTTAGAAGCTATTGCAGAGTTGGCAATTAAACGCAAAACAGGTGCAAGAGGACTCAGATCTATTCTTGAAGAAGTTATGGTTGATATTATGTATGATTTACCTGAGTATGCAGGTTATGAAATTGTCATTACAGAAGAAGTTGTGACAAAAGGTGCCAAACCGCTGCATATAAAACAAACTAAAAAAAGTGCATAAATTATAAAAAATATTTTAAAGGCGGGTAGAGCATGTTTTTGGATAAATTGATAGGTTTTTTTTCAAATGATATGGCTATAGATCTTGGTACAGCAAATACTCTTGTTTTGCTAAAAGGTGAGGGTATAATTATTAATGAACCATCTGTAGTTGCTGTACAGACAAATAAATCCGGAGTAGAGCGGGTACTTGCTGTTGGGCATGAAGCAAAAGAGATGGTTGGAAAGACCCCTGGCAATATAAGAGCTATACGTCCTATGCGTGATGGAGTTATTGCAGACTTTGATATGACGGAGAAGATGATCCGATATTTCATTGAAAAAGCCCATCATCGCAAATCATTTGTTCGCCCTCGTATTATTGTTTGTGTTCCTTATGGATTGACTCAAGTTGAACGTAAGGCTGTACGCGAATCTGCATTGAGTGCCGGTGCTAGAGAGGTATTTTTGATTGAAGAGCCAATGGCTGCTGCTATTGGAGCAGGACTGCCTGTAAAAGAGGCTCATGGTAACCTTGTTGTAGATATTGGCGGTGGAACAACAGAGATTGGTGTAGTATCTCTTGGCGGTATTGTTATTAGCAAATCTATTAGAACAGCTGGAGATAAGATAGATAAAGCAATATCTGAATATGTAAAGAAAAAGTATAATCTTTTAATAGGTGATCGTGTCGCTGAAGATATTAAGATAACAATAGGAACTGCTATGCCTCTTGAAGAGGAGTTGACTATGACAGTCAATGGTAGAGACCAAGTCAGTGGATTGCTTAACTCTATTGAATTGACAAGTGAAGATGCAAGAGAGGCAATGGCAGAACCTCTTAGAGAGATTGCTGAAGCATTAAAAAGTATTTTAGAACAGGCTCGTCCAGATCTTGCCGGTGATATTGTTGAAAATGGAGTTATTCTAACTGGGGGCGGTGCGTTGATCAGGCTTTTAGATAAATATCTTTCTGAAGTAGTTAAACTGCCTGTCTATGTTGCTGAAGAGCCGCTTCTTGCTGTAGCAAAAGGGACAGGACGGGCTCTTGAAGAGATAGATCTTCTTCAGCAGCTTGCATATGAATAAATTTTTTTACCGCATACCATTTCTTGTATCACTATTACTGGGGGCTGGAGTATTAGTTTACTACAGTCCCTCTCTTCGTACATATATTACACTCTTTTCATCTAATGTTGAATTATTTTACCATTCAATTGCTCAGTCTATTTCAAATAAAGTTGAGTCTCATACTTTTCAAGCAAAAAAGATTGAAGAGTTAAAAGATGAGTTAAACTCATGCAAAAATAGCTCTTACATATATCGCAGTGATGCAGAACGATACTACTCTCTAAAAAAAGAGCTGTCACATAATAATGTAAATATATCAAATCAAATTGTACAACCACTTGGTTATGCTCAGTTAGGTAATTTTCAAAAGTTGTGGCTTGAAAAATTTAAAGATTATGATCCTAAATATATTTATGGTGTATTAAAAGAGGGAAATGCAGTAGGTGTTATTGTTGAGAGTCAAAACAGACCATTAATGATATTAGCAGGAGATCCTGAGTGTAATTTTGCTGTGTATATAGGAAAAGAAAAAGCTCCTGGCATTGCATTTGGATTAGATGCTCGTACTATGGTGGTTCGATATATTCCTGAATGGATAAAGATTAATGTTGGCGATAAAGTAGTTACAAGTGGCTTGGATCATATTTTTCCTATAGGAGTTCCTGTTGGAGAAGTTTTAGAAACAAAGAAGATGCAAGGATTTCAAGATGCGAAGATACGTCTTTACGGTGATACACTTCATCCAAATTTTCTTCATATAACTTACCCACTTAAAAGATAAATATGGCAAGTTTTAAGAGCTTTTTTAGTAAAATAGTTTTTTTGTATAACATATTATCTTCATTCGATGGTAATATGCTATGTAAAAATAAAAAATTTACTCAGGAGAGGTTATAGATGCCCAAACGAGATGATATTAAAACGATATTGTTGATTGGATCTGGGCCGATCGTAATTGGTCAGGCTTGTGAATTCGACTACTCTGGAACGCAGGCAGCCAAGACGCTGAAAGAGCTTGGTTACCGTGTTGTGCTTATTAACTCCAACCCTGCAACGATTATGACCGATCCTGAGTTTGCAGATCGTACATATATTGAGCCTATTACCGAAGATGTAGTTGCCAGGATTATAGAAAAAGAGGGTGTTGATGCTATTTTGCCAACAATGGGTGGACAAACAGCACTCAATGTTGCTATGAGTATGCATGAAAAAAGTATGCTTGAAGGTGTTGAGTTTCTTGGCGCAAATCCAGAAGCCATTAAAAAAGGTGAAGATCGACAGGCATTCAAAGAGGCAATGATCAAAATTGGAATGGACCTTCCAAAAAGCCAGTATGCATACTCTATGGATGAAGCTATGAATGCTGCCGAAAATATTGGTTTTCCTCTAATTATTCGTGCTTCATACACATTAGCAGGTGGCGGTAGCGGTGTAGCTTATAATATTGATGAGTTTAAGGCATTGGCTGCAGCAGGATTGGAAGCTAGTCCTATTAATGAGATTCTCATAGAAGAGAGTCTGCTTGGATGGAAAGAGTATGAGATGGAGGTTATCCGTGACAGAGAGGATAACTGTATCATAGTTTGTTCTATAGAAAACCTTGATCCTATGGGTGTTCATACAGGAGACTCTATTACTGTTGCACCGGCATTGACACTAACTGATAAAGAGTATCAGCGTATGCGTGATGCAAGTTTCCAGATTTTACGTGAAATTGGTGTTGATACTGGTGGATCTAATGTACAGTTTTCTGTAAATCCTGAAACTGGGCGTATGATTGTTATTGAAATGAACCCTCGTGTCAGCCGCTCTTCGGCATTGGCTTCAAAAGCGACAGGTTATCCGATTGCAAAAGTTGCTACGCTTCTTGCTGTAGGGTTTACACTTGATGAGATTAAAAATGACATTACAGGTACTCCTGCAAGTTTTGAGCCGGTAATTGACTATATTGTTACAAAAATACCACGCTTTACATTTGAGAAGTTTCCTCAAGCAGACTCAACTTTGACAACTTCAATGAAAAGTGTCGGTGAAGTAATGGCAATTGGACGTACCTTTAAAGAGTCTGTCCAAAAGGCACTCTGCTCACTTGAAACAGGTCTTGTAGGATTTGATCCTGTAAATTGTGATGATGAAACACTGCGTCGTGAAATTCGTCGACCAAATGAGAAACGTCTGCTCTATGTAGCTCAAGCTTTAAGAGTTGGGTACAGCATAGAAGATATTCATGAACTAAGCAAGATAGATCCTTGGTTCTTGCATCAGATTAAGCAGATTGTAGATTTGGAAAAAGAGATTGACATTGAAATTCTTCAAAATCCTGAACTGCTTCGTAGAGTAAAAGCAGATGGTTTCAGTGATGCGATGATTGCGAAGCTTATTAATGAAAAAGATAATATGGATTTGAGTGAAAATGATATCTATGCAGCACGTAAAAAACATGGTATTGAGTTAGAGTATCATGAAGTTGATACTTGTGCCGCAGAGTTTAAAGCACTTACGCCATATTTGTATTCTTCTACAAATATAATGAAACTTCCACAGGCAATAGAGCCTGAAAAAGATAATGATGATAAAAAGAAAGTTCTAATCATAGGTGGTGGACCTAACCGTATTGGTCAAGGTATTGAGTTTGATTACTGCTGTGTTCATGCTGCATTTGCTCTTGAAGATATGGGTGTTACTTCAATTATGTATAACTGTAACCCTGAAACTGTTTCAACTGACTATGATACCAGTGATATTCTCTACTTTGATCCAATCGATTTTGAACATGTTAGAAATGTTATTGAGAGAGAAAATCCAGATGGAATAATTGTTCACTTTGGAGGACAAACACCTCTTAAACTTGCAAAAAAGATTACCTCTATTGGTGGAAAGATTATTGGAACCAGTGCAAAGGTAATTGATGAAGCTGAAGATAGAGAGAAGTTCTCTAGTTTTATTAAAAATCTTGGACTAAAACAGCCTGCAAACGGTACGGCATTTACCAAAGAAGAGGCATTTGCAATAGCATCAAATATTGGTTATCCGGTACTTGTGCGTCCAAGTTATGTACTTGGCGGTCGTGCAATGCGAACAGTTTACAATGAAGGTGAACTGCGTGAATATATGGATGAAGCAGTTAGTGTAAGCAATGAGTCGCCTGTTTTGATAGACAAGTTCCTTGATCATGCAATTGAGCTTGATGTAGATGCTATTAGTGATGGTAAAGATGTATATATAGGATCTATTATGCAGCATATTGAAGAGGCTGGAATTCACTCAGGTGACAGTGCATGTTCTCTTCCAACTGTATCTATCAGCGATAAACTTGTAAAAGATGTTGAGAATCAGACTAAAGCAATTGCTCTTGGTCTTGGTGTAAAGGGACTTCTTAATATTCAGTATGCAATATATAAAGATGAAGTTTACTTAATAGAAGTTAACCCTCGTGCAAGTCGAACAGTTCCATTTGTATCTAAAGCTACTGGTGTTCCTTTGGCTAAAGTTGCAACGCGTGTTATGTATAAAGGTGATTTGCGTGAAGCATTAAAGTTTTATGATACATTTAATGTTGTAACTGATGATGGAAATGTGCTTAAACCTAAGCTAAAAGATCATATTGCTGTTAAAGAGGCAGTTTTTCCATTTAATAAACTTTCTGGTTCTGACCTTATTCTTGGGCCTGAAATGAAGTCAACCGGTGAGGTTATGGGAATTAGCAAGTCATTTGGTATATCGTTTGCAAAGAGTCAGTTTGCATCTAAAAACCATCTACCTCTATCTGGTACTCTATTTATGTCTCTTACAGATCACGATAAAGATGAGGCAGCAGAGATTGGTCAACTATTTATAGATTTAGGATTTAAAATTGTTGCAACATCAGGTACTCATAAAGTTCTATCAGAAGCAGGTGTAGAGTCTGAAGTTGTTTTAAAAATATCTGAAGGTCGTCCTAATGTAGAGGACCTACTAAAGAATGGCGAAATAGATATGGCACTGAATACTTCAGATAACAAATCTAGTAAAGATGATGCAAAAAGAATTAGACAGGCTGTTTTACGCTTCAATGTACCATACTTTACAACATTGGCTGCGGCAAGAGTATCTGCTGCTGCTATTAAAGAGATGAAAATTGAGGGTGCATTAGAGCCAAAAGCACTTCAGGACTATTTGAGTGAATAATGAGAGGAGATTGGGTATATTTAACTCAAACAGATACAACAGTAGGGTTTTTATCTCAATCACAAGATAAATTATGTACTGTAAAGGGAAGACCTTCAAATAAACCTTTTTTAAAAGCGATCAGTCGATTTGAAAATTTACACAGTGTCGGGCGGGTTCCCCGACGCTTTCGCTCTTATTTGCGTCGAAGCAAAAAAAGCTCCTTTATCTTGCCTAATGGACAATCTTTCAGAAAAGTATCTGGCTCTCATAAAAGATTTATTGAACAGTTTGGATGGATGTATACAACTTCAGCAAATAAGCATGGTGCTAAGTTTGATGAGGAGTTTGCAAAAAGTGTATGCGATGTTATGGTAGAATCAGATAAAAAGCTTTTTGAGAGTGAACCATCTTCCATTTGGAGACTCTATAAAAGTAGAAAGGTAAGAATTAGATGAGCAAAATTATTACACTGCTGCTTTTTGGTCTTCTTTTTTGGTTAGTATTCGATTTTATTTTTTATGCAGGATTGATGGTTAACTATATAGAGAAGTATGACATTCCAATCTATTTCAATCAATTTTTTATTGAGAGTCAGCTTTGGTGGCTTTGGCCAATAGGCATATTGCTATATGGTGCAGTCTTTATGGTAAGAAACAGCAATATATCGAAAATTATATTTTACATACTCTCTTTTGGGCTTGCTGGACTGACTTGGATTCCTGAGTATGGAGATCTTATAGGTAAAGCTTTATTTGCAAAAGAGAATGTATCGTATCAGTTTAAAACATTTACTATAAAGAGTTCTACATTAATGTTTAGTTCACGTGGTTTGGATTATGTACTGTTACCTGGTAAAAAGAGAGTTATAAAATATCCTTCTTCGTATAGAATTAATAAATAGTGATATAAATTTACTTAATTTTAATATTGAAAACAGCTCCTTCCAAAATATTTTTTGCATTAATCTCTCCATTAAATTTTGTTTGTATAATATTTTTTGCTATAAAAAGTCCAAATCCTGAACTATTTTTTGTTTTGGAAATAGTAGGTGTAAATATATCCTCAATATTTCCATCAATACCGCCACCATTATCTTTAACAGTTATGATGATAAATTTATCTTCTTTTCTTGCATCTATAGTAATGGTTGGGTTTTGGATATTACGTTCTTTAAAAATATTTTGAGCATTTGTAAAAAGTGTAAGTAGTACTTGTTCAAGTTGATTCTTATTACCTATTATACGCAAATCTTTTTCTATATTTTTATATATTGTAATATTATGTTCTTCTATACTATTATGTATAATTTCTAGAGTTTCATCTATAGCTTCTTCAATAGAAAAATACTCTTTCTGATCATTATCTTTATAAAAATTATTGAAAGTGTCAATTGTATTTGTCATAAATTGTATACTTCCTTTCATTAATTTTGTTATTCTTTTTAATTCATCTTTAGAAATATCTTGATTTAAAAATAGTTTAGAGTCTAAAAGCATAATCCAAGAAGATAATTCATTGAGTGGAGCTTTCCATTGATGTGCAATATTATTTACAATATTTTTCATTGACTCTTGTTTGTTATAGTAAAATAAAAGAGTTTCTTGTAACCTATTTTTTTCAATTTCTTGGTTTACTTTTTGTTTGAGTTTAATATTCCAAACTATTACAAATATAATTATTAATAGAGTAAAAGAGATAATTTTAATAATGAGCATATAATCAATATTAGATATATGTCTCATAAACCATTTATTCATTAGTTCATTTTTCTCTTGTTCAGTGATGTTATTTATGCCTTTTTGTAAAATATCTCTTAATATTTCTTGTTGCTTATTTGTCGCTATTCGAAGTTTTACACTAAAATGTTTGTTTTTTACATCAAAAGCTGGTTTTAAATTGCTTATATTGTATTTTTGTATTGTATAGTTTAAAACACCTAAAGTATTCATGAAACCATCAGCTTCATTAAAAGCTACTGCCTTTAATCCATCAAGTGTATTATTTACTAACAGTACCTTTATTTTAGGATAATATTTTTGAATTAACTCTTCTTCTGAGAACCCTTTTATAACTGCTAATATTTTTCCATTAAAATCATTTAAACTTTTGTATTTTTTTGCATTCTCTTCTCTTGTTACAACACTATCTATTACTTCTTTGTAAGGTGATGTAAAAGATAAAAACTTTTCTCTTTTCGGTGTTTTTACAATATTTAACATAACGTCTAATGAGCCATCTTTTAACATCTTTATAAATTCATTCCAACTATAACCATGTACATATTCAATTTTAATACCTATCTTTTTTGCAATCAAATTCATATAATCAATTGAAAAACCTTCTGCTTTTCCATTTATATTGTAGTTAAAAGGTGCCCAGTCTATTTCATTATGTACCTTTATAATTTTTTTTGAATCTAAATATTCCAACTCCTCTTTAGTTAATGGAATATTGTATCTATTCTCTCTAAAGATGAAATCTTTGTAATTAATTGTTTTATTTTGATCAACAAAACCTAGATTTTTAAAATTATCAACCATCAATTTGATTCTATTTTTGTCAATACTTCCTATAGGATATATATTTGGCAGCATAATACTTTCAACCTGTTTTGCCTCAAATATTAAAGCATCTTTTGTTTTATGTTGTGTATTGTACTTTTTAAGTATTAGTTCTATTACTTCATCTTTATGCTTCAGAGCATATTCCCACCCTTTTATAGAAGCATCTCTAAATTTTTTTACTCGTTTAGGATGATGTTTTACTTCTTCTTGTGATGTAAAAAGATTTAAATCATAAAACTCAGCTCCATATATAGTAGGATTTAAAAGATTATAAGGAACTTTTGCTTTATTAAGATAGTAGATTTCATTAGTTGTAAAAATTGCCATTGCATCTACTTTTTTATCTATAAAATCTTGTACGTTAAAACTAGGAGGAATATGAATAAAGTCATTAGATGTCAAACCAAACTTTTTAAACATAATTAGCATCATAGCACTATTAATATCGTTTCCAATCCCCATAACTTTTTTACCTTTTAAATCTGAAGGAAGACGAATATCTTTAGTTGTTACAATTGCTAAAGGGGACTGTTTAAAAAAGTTTGCAACAAAAACAATTGGCTTGCCTTTGAGATATTCTGAAACTATATTTGCATAGGTGGTTCCATATATCCCTTCTTTACTGAGTACCTTATCAATAATGTTAATTTCAGGACTAAACTCTACAAACTCAACATCAAGCCCTACATCTTTATAGTACCCTTTCTCTTTTGCTATATAAAATCCAGCATACTCAAACTGATGTTTCCATTGAAATTGCAAAGTGATTTTTTCTAAAGATTTTGCAAATAAAAAATTTGTTGCAAATATTAAAAAAAAGATTATTATTCTATATTTATTTTCCATCCGATTTTACTTATATTGATAATTTTTTCTTTTCCTATTTTTCTTCTTAAGCTTCCAATAAGGTTCTTAATAGCACTGTCACTTATATAGTTGTCATTCCAAATATGAAACTCTAAATCATTGCGACTAATGATCTTATTTCGATTTTTTAGAAATAGTTGTAATAAAAGATTCTCTTTTTTGCCAAGTTTTACTTTTATATTTTCTTCAAAAAGTTCAAGAGAATCAAAATCATAATATAATTTAGAATCTAAAGTAACAATCTGTTGTGATCTAATTTTTTTTAAACATTTCAGCATACTTTGTTGGAAATTTACAATATCAAGAGGTTTTATAATATAGCCATCTATTTGAAGGTTTATAGCTTCCATAAGGTATTTGTTATCACTATATGATGTTAAAAAAACTATTGGAGTGCCAACATCATCTTCTCTAATCTTTTTTACAATAGCCATACCATTTAAACTGTTTTTCAATTCTATGTCCACCAAAATAATATCTGGGGAATTTTTAGCATATATTTCAAGTGCCTCTTCGTAATTTTTTGCAATATAAACATTTTGAAAAAATAGCTCAAATGATGAAGCATAGCTTTGACTTACAGACTCATCATCTTCTACATATAGCAGGCTTAATTTATATAATTCATTTAATTCCATAATTAAATTCTATCATATAAAAGTTTGTTTTAAGACAGCTAATTTGTTTTAAGACAAATCTTGAAACTTACTTTTTATTGCTACTATTTACATAAACTTTTATAATAAAGATTTTTAGATGCAAAACAGAATACGAAACTACAATCAACTTGTAGCAGATGAGACTATAGAAGACTACTCTTTACGATATGCTCCAAAAACCTTTAGAAAATGGTCTGAGTTTTTAATTGCAAATACTGCTATAGGGAGTATATCTTTTTTGGCTCTTGAGGCTATTGGAGCTTCCATTGCCCTACATTATGGGTTTACTACAGCATTTTGGGCAATTCTTACAGCTTCACTCATCATATTTTTTACAGCAATTCCTATTAGTTACTATGCCGCAAAATATAATATAGATATAGATTTGATTACAAGAAGTGCAGGGTTTGGTTATGTTGGCTCTACATTTACATCTTTGATATATGCATCTTTTAGTTTTATCTTTTTTGCACTTGAAGCTGCCATTATGGCGCAGGCATTGGAGGTTTATTTTGGTATTCCTTTAAGTTTTGGATATATAATTAGCTCTTTAGTAATTATTCCCATTGTTTTTTACGGAATTACTCTTATAAATAGATTGCAGTTTTTAACTCAACCCATTTGGCTTATTATGATGGTTGTCCCATACATTGCCATACTATACAAAGAGCCAAATGCAATTTCTGCTTTCAAGTCTCTTACAGGAAATATATCTGGCAGTAATGAGTTTGATTTTTACTATTTTGGTATGGCAGTTGGAGTGTCACTATCTTTGATAGCTCAGATTGGAGAACAGGTTGATTATCTGCGTTTTATGCCACCACTTAAAAAAGAGAATAGATTTAAATGGTGGGTTTCAGTACTCATAGCTGGACCAGGTTGGATAATACTAGGTTTTTTAAAACAGATAGGTGGTATGTTTTTAGCATCTATGGTTTTATTGACGGGACTAAGTGCATATGAAGCTAAAACACCTATTGAGATGTACAATATAGGTTATCAATATATTTTTGATAATCCAGAACATGCTTTAGTTGCTGCTACTATATTTGTAATAATCTCGCAAATCAAAATAAATGTAACAAATGCTTATGCAGGTTCACTGGCTTGGTCAAACTTTTTTTCACGTGTTACACATTCCCACCCTGGTCGTGTTGTTTGGATGCTCTTTAATATAGGTATTGCATTACTACTTATGGAGCTTGGAGTTTTTGATGTTTTAGAAAAGGTTTTGGGACTCTACTCTAATGTTGCCATCGCTTGGATTGGAGCAATTTTTGCAGATTTAGTCATAAATAAACCTTTAGGACTGGCTCCAAAAGTTGTAGAGTTTAAAAGAGCATACCTTTATAATGTAAATCCTGTTGGTGTTGGAAGTATGGGAATTGCATCACTTATATCCATATTTGCTTTTATGGGATATTTTGGGAGTTTAGCTCAAAGTTACTCTGCAATAATTGCCATGTTTATAGCCATATTACTCTCCCCAATCATAGCTATTTTGACAAAAGGTGAATATTATATAGCAAGAGAAAATATACATTTAAATAGTAAAAAAGTTTATGAAACTTGTAAAACTTGTAATCATGAGTATGAAATAGAAGATATGGCATATTGCCCTTTACATAATTCAAATATCTGCTCTTTATGCTGTTCTCTTGATTCTTTATGTCATGATATTTGTAAAAAAGATAGAGAACGCAGTATGCGAGATAAGATTGCTAAATTTGTAAGTACAATATTTAGAAACACTATTTCAAAAGACACTAGCTTCAAAGTTTTTAATTTTTTTCTTCTATCATCGGGATTCTTTTTATTAATATGGATTACTGGATGGATGTCTTACTCTATACAAATAGATTTGATTCCATATGATCAAAGAGGATTGTTTAGAGAGTCTATAGAAAATTACTCTATGATAATTGGTATTTTAATGAGTATAGTTGCTTGGTGGATTTTACTTATTCAAGATAGTAAAGATAGAGCAGAAAATGAGTTGGAGTCAAGAAATACTAGTCTTGAGAATGAGGTTTTAATACGTACAGAAGCAGAACGTAAAGCTGAAGAAGCAACAAAAGCGAAAAGTAACTTTTTAGCAAATATGAGCCATGAGATAAGAACCCCAATGAATGGAATTTTAGGAATGTCTCATTTAGTTTTGCAAACTGACCTTGATGATAAACAGAAAAATTACATACAAAAGATAGATAACAGTGCAAAATCACTTCTAGGCATCATAAACGATATTTTAGATTTTTCAAAAATAGAAGCAGGAAAACTGTCAATAGAGAAGATTGAATTCGATCTATTTAAAATGATAGAAAATGTAATAAATTTAATAGAATATAAAGCCCATGAAAAAAATATTGAATTAATAATAAGTTATGATAAGAGTTTAGGGAAAAAATATTATGGAGATAGCTTAAGAGTAAGTCAAGTTCTTACAAACTTATTGAGTAATGCAGTTAAATTTACTGATGATGGTGAAGTTGGAATATATATTACAAAAATATATAAAAATCTATTAAGATTTGAAGTAGTTGATACAGGAATAGGTTTAACATATGAGCAACAATCTAAACTCTTTAAATCATTTTCACAAGCAGATGGAAGTACCACCAGAAAGTATGGCGGAACAGGACTGTGACTTGCAATATCTAAACAACTTGTTGAACTTATGAATGGAAAGATTTGGGTAGAGAGTGAGTATGGAAAAGGAAGTAAATTTATATTTGAGATTGAATTAGAAGAGAGAGAAGATACTAAGCAGTTTAACCTGTTTAGTGATAAAAAAGTTTTAGTAGTAGATGACAATAAATCTTGGCATAGTATATTGGCAAATATATTGGAGATGTTCAACATAAAAGTTGATCATGCATACAGTGGAGAAGAGGCAGTCAAAAAAGTTTGTAAATGCAAAGAGTGTTATGACCTAATACTTATGGATTGGAATATGCCAAAAATAGATGGTATAGAAGCTACAAAAATAATACAAAAAGAGTTTAAAAAACATCCGGTAACAATCATAATGATCAGCAGTTTTAGACAAGAGAGTATTGCAAATTTGGCTAAAGATGTTGGTATTGATATATTTTTACAAAAACCAATAAATCCATCAGTTTTAAATGACATATTAAGTGGGCTATTTTTAGATGGAGTAGATATTAAAAACATAGATACAGTTAAAGAAGATACATTAAAAGATGATCTACAAAGTTTAAACGGTAGTTCCATCTTGATAGTAGAAGACAATGTTATAAACCAAGAGATAATCATAGGTTTACTAGAAAACAGCGGTATAAAAATAGATATAGCAAATAATGGTGTTGAAGCAGTTGATATGTTTAACGCAAACAGTACCAAATATGAACTAATCCTTATGGATCTGCAAATGCCAATAATGGGAGGAATTGAGGCAACCAAAATCATAAGAGAGAAATATAAAGATATTCCAATCATTGCGCTAACAGCAAATGCAATGAAAGAAGATGTTGAAAAGACCAAGCTTGCTGGTATGAATGAACACTTAAATAAACCAATAGAAGTAGAAAAGCTATATGCAACACTACTAAAGTTTATCTCAAAAAAAGAGAGCTCTTCAGAGATTAAGACAAAAAAAGAGGAGATAGAGTTACCTGAGTTTACAAATATAGATATAAGTATAGGATTAAAATATCTCTCAAACAACAAAAAACTCTATCTAAAAATTCTAAATGACTTTTATGAGAGTTATAAAGATGTAAAACTTGAAGAGTTGAGTGATGAAGAGTTTAAAAGAGTAACCCACACAATCAAAGGTTTAAGTGCAAATATTGGAGCTAACTCTTTACACACCATTGCTAAAGAGTTAGATGTTACACAAAACAAAAGCCTACTTCCTGAGTTTTACAAAGAACTAAATGCAGTTATAGATGAACTTGAAGAGAAACTCTCAAAAATAGATAACCAAAGAGATTTCAAGCCTGAATTAGACACTGAAACAAGAGATGAGTTACTAGAAGCTCTTAAAGAGTATGCCAAAAAAAGAAGATCGAAACTTTGTAATGAAGTATTGGAAAAACTTTTAAGCTACAAGCTTTCTAATGAGGATCAACAACTTTTTAATGAGCTTAAAAAGTTGGTGGATGGTCGTAAATATAAAATTATTGTGGAGATGATATAGCCATTATAAAAAAGTCTGTTTTGGGATTGCTCTATGATGTAAAAACAAATCTTACAACTCACTTTTTATAGCTATTATATTAACAAGTAATTAAGTAGTAACTTGATGAATAATTATAAAAAGAGAATAGAATTATAGTGGAGATAAGATGGGAAGTAAAACTATTTTAATAGTTGATGATACTATTGCAAATCTTGATATATTGGTTGATTTATTAGGACAATATGACGTTATTGATGCAGTAAATGGAGAAGATGCTCTTGAGATTGCAAATGAAGAGAGTATAGATCTGATTTTACTTGATATTATGATGCCAGAGATGGATGGATATGAAGTTTGTAAAAGATTAAAATCTAATGAAAAGACAAAAGATATTCCAGTAATCTTTATTACAGCTAAAACAGATGAAGATAGTATTGAAAAGGCTTATGATATTGGTGGAGCCGATTATGTTACAAAACCTTTTAGACCAAAAGAGTTGTTATCTAGAGTAAAGAAAGAGTTAAAACTACAAGAGTTGATGAAAGAGTTAAAGCTTTTAGCATCAACTGATCCTATGACAAAACTCTACAATAGAAGGTATTTTACTAATGTGTCACAACATATTTTAGAGATAGCAAAACGAGAAAATCAAAGTTTATCTTTGGTTATGTTAGATATTGATAAATTTAAAAATATTAATGATACTTATGGTCATCAAATTGGTGATGAAGTAATTATTTCGCTTGCAAATGAGTTGACTCAAAATCAAAGAAAAAGTGATATCGTCTCTAGATATGGCGGAGAAGAGTTTGTAGTATTGCTACCAAATACATCGCTGGAAGAAGCAATAGGAGTAGCTGAAAAATTAAGAGAAAAAATAGACTTAAAAACTATTAATTTAGATAATTATGAAAAGTTGAAGTTTACTATTAGCCTTGGAGTGTCAGAAGTTAAAGTTTTTAATGAAAAAAATATAGAGAAAGCGCTTAAACGTGCAGATGATGCTCTTTATACTGCAAAAGAGAGTGGTAGAAATAGAGTTTGCTTTGTATAATTTAATTGAAATGGAAGTTTGGTAATTTTGATGAATGTATTAATTGTTGACGATAAAAACAGTTATATTGATATGGCTATTGCTTTTTTAGAGGATATTGAAAATATAAAGTTATATACATCAATGAGCGGTAAAGAGGCACTTATAAAAACTACTAAAGTAAGCTTTGATCTAATACTGCTTGATATTATTATGCCAAATATGGATGGATTTGAGGTATGCAAAAGATTAAAACAGCATCCACGTACAAAAGATATTCCTGTTATATTTCTGACATCTGAAAATAGTTTAGATTTTATAATAAAAGCATTTGAGTATGGAGCTATAGATTATATAAACAAACCATTTACCGCTGAAGAATTAAGAGCAAGAGTGAATACTCAACTAAAACTATATAAAACGGTAAAAGAGCTTAAAGCAAAACAGAGTCAATTGGTACAATTGTCAATTATTGATCCGTTGACTAAAATATATAATTTTACTTATCTTAAAACTAAACTAAAATATTTATTAGATAATAAAGAAAGATTTTGGTTTATTCATATTCAAATTGATAATTTAGGGAAAATAAGTAAAGTATTTGGACATAATCAAACTGAAAAATTGTTATTAGAGTTTGTAGAGGTTTTAAATGATATATTTGCAGATAAAAATATGATTTTTCGACTATATGGTGCTCATTTTGGGGTGATTATACAAAATCAAAAAAAAGAGAATATAGAAAAACTTTTGAACTCATTTTTAATAGAAATCAAGAACTTGCTTAAAACAGTTACAAATGTAAATTGTTTTATTGTTGCAAATTTATCAAAAGAATCTGATTCTGTTTCTTCTTTGTTAAATCGTTCTGATAATCTAATTCATAGACACTATATGTTAAAAGATAAATTACAATACTTAATTGAAGAATAGATTAATATATCTTTTCTTTTTTGAATAATTATAAGAGGAAATCATAAATATTAATTCTTGATATCAAATATAAAAATATCTCTAATTGACAACTAAATATGCAAAATAGTACAATAGTTTAAAAAATGGATGAAATATTATTTGAAAAAATAGAAATAGAAGAAGTAGAGATAATTTTAGTCTTATTTATAATTTAAGTTTATATAGATGAAAAGTTAGTCTAAAAGAAGTTGTTACTAACTATAAAAAGTTTTTTTATATTATAGGAAATATTATATGCAAAATATTCAACAGTTAATGAAAGATAGAATTTTAGTTATTGACGGGGCAATGGGAACTCAGATCCAGTCTATGGATATTCCAGAAGATGCTTGGGAAGGAAAAGAGGGGTGTAATGAGCTTTTAAATGCTACAGCTCCTGAACTGATTCGACAAATTCACAAACGATATGCAATGGCTGGAGCTGATCTCATTAAGACAAACACATTCGGCTCAATGAATTGGGTGCTTGATGAGTATGAAATTGGTGATCGTGCCTATGAGCTTAGCAAAAAAGGGTGTGAACTTGTAAAGTCTGTATGTGAAGAGTTCAGTACGCCTCAAAAACCTCGTTTTTGTCTTGGATCAATTGGACCTGGAACGAAACTACCATCTTTAAAGCATATAGAGTATGATGAAATGTATAGTGGCTATCTGGAGATGGCTAAAGGGATGATTGATGGTGGCGTTGATATCTTCTTACTTGAGACGTGCCAAGATCCTTTACAGATTAAAGCTGCACTTCATGCTTGTGAAGATGCTTGCAAAGATAAAGAGGTTAAGACCCCGATTATGGTATCGGTCACAATTGAGCTGAGTGGTTCTATGCTTATTGGTACTGATGCAACAACAATTGCTACTATTATGGAGCCTTTTGATATTCTCTCTTTAGGTTTTAACTGCGGAACTGGTCCTGAACAGGTTGAAAAGCATGTTAAAACACTATCAGAGCTTTGGCATAAACCTATCTCTGTTCATGCCAATGCTGGATTGCCTCAAAACCGTGGTGGTTACACTTACTACCCGATGGGACCTGAAGAGTTTAGTGAGTTGCAAAAAAGTTTTACTAAGTATGATGGTGTTACATTCCTTGGTGGATGCTGTGGAACAACACCACAACACATCAAAGCTCTATCTGACGCTGTTAAAGGTATGAAGCCTCGTCCAGCTACCGGATCTCATCCAACCTCTCTTGCATCACTCTTCAATACAGTTCCATTAATGCAAGATCCGGCACCACTGCTCATTGGTGAACGCTCCAATGCTACTGGCTCAAAGGCTTTTCGTGAGCTTTTATTGGCAGAAGATTATGAAGGTACATTAACGGTTGGACAGCAGCAGGTTCGTGCAGGAGCTCATGTGCTTGATGTTTCTGTAGGATTTGCAGGTCGGGATGAGACTAAAGATATGCATGAAGTCATAAGTCTTTATGCTCAAAAAATTCCATTGCCGTTAATGCCAGATTCAACACAGGTAAAAGGGCTTGAGACAGCTCTTAAGTGCATAGGCGGTAAGCCTATTATAAACTCTGTCAACCTTGAAGACGGAATCGAAAAGTTTGATGCAGTCTGCCAACTGGCAAAACGCTTTGGTACATCATTGGTCTGTTTAACAATTGATGAGCAGGGTATGGCAAAGACAGTTGAGCGCAAACTTGAAGTTGCTGAACGCATTTATGAGCTAGCTACTAAAAAGCATGGTTTAAAGCCTCAAGATCTTGTGTTTGATGTGTTGACCTTTACTGTTGGGTCTGGTGATGAAGAGTACCGCGATGCGGCCGTGCAGACAATAGAGGCAATTCGAGAACTTAGACGAAGACACCCTGAAGTTGGTACTACACTTGGACTTTCAAATATCTCTTTTGGATTAGATAAAGATGCAAGACCTTATCTAAACTCTGTATTTTTACACCACTGTCTTGAAGCGGGGCTGACTTCTGTTATTATCAATGTTAAGCATATCATCCCTATGAACAGGATAAGCGAAGAGGATCGTAAGGTTTGTGAAGATCTTCTGTTTAATAACCAAGAAAATGGTGATCCTCTTTTTAAATTCATAGAACACTTTAGTAAAAAAGAGGCGGTTGATCAGGGAGCAGAAGATGAAGCTTACCTTAAGATGAGTGATGAGGAGAAGATACATAAACTTCTGCTTGATGGTGATAAAGATAGGATGATTCCGCTTGTAGAAGAGGTACGCCACCGCATCTCACCAGAAAAGATTGTCAATGAGATTCTTATAGAAGCTATGAAAGTTGTAGGTGATCTTTTTGGAAGTGGTCAGATGCAGCTTCCGTTTGTTTTGCAAAGTGCTGAGACAATGAAAGCTACAGTTGATTACCTAAACCCTTATTTGCCAAAGAAAGAGAAAGAGAGTGATACGACACTTATACTTGGTACAGTTAAAGGGGATGTTCACGATGTTGGTAAGAACCTTGTAGATATTATTCTTACCAACAATGGCTTTAAGGTTGTTAATCTTGGTATCAAAGTGGAACTTGAACAGTTTTTAGAAGCTGCAAAAGAGCATAATGCAGATGTCATAGGTTTTAGCGGACTACTAGTTAAATCGACTCAAGTAATGAAAGAGAATCTTGAACAGATGACTGAGATGGGAATAGACATACCTGTTATTGTTGGTGGTGCCGCATTAACAAAAGGGTTTGTTGATGAGTATTGCCGCCCAGTTTATAAAGGGCCAATCTTCTATTGTCGTGATGCTTTTGACGGTGTTATTGCTATGAGCCGTATTGAGGCTGGAAACTTTGATACAAGACTTGGCAGTGATGGAAAAGATGAAGAAGAGGTAGTTGTTATCAAAGAGAAAAAAGAGGTAGAGATTCCTCCTTTTGAAGAGATAAAAATGCCATCTCGTGAGATTAAAGTGCCTGTTCCTCCATTTTGGGGACGCAGGGTTATGACTAAAGATGATTTTGATTTAAATATCGCTTTTGAATGGATTAATCATCGTATTCTATTTAAGTCACGATGGGGATACCGCTCAAAGGGTATGAGTAAAGATGAGTATCAAAAACAGCTTGAAGAGGTTGTATTGCCGGCATATGAACGGCTAAAAGCACAATTTATAGATGAAGGTCTCTTTGATCCAACAATTATATATGGCTATTACCCTTGCAGAAGTGACGATACAACACTATTGATTTTTGATGAAAGTGAAGGGTGGAATAGTGATAAAGATGCCAACCGTGAGCCTCTTGATGAGGTGATGGGCAGAGCACGTGAAGCAATGACTTTCCCACGTCAAACCAAAAAACCGTGGCGTTGTCTTGCTGACTATTTTCACAGGGATCGTCACGATGTTGTTGCTTTTACAACTGTAAGTGCAGGCCGTAAAATAAGTGAATATGAGCGCAAGCTTTATGATGAGGGTAAGTTTCACGAATATTACTTAGTTCATGGTTTAGGAGTAGAGTTGGCTGAAGCATTGGCAGAGATTGCACATAAACAGATACGGCTAGACCTTAATATTGCAGATAAAGAGGGACACTCTTTGCGTGATGTTGAGATGAGAAAATATCAAGGAGCACGTTACTCTCCTGGCTATCCTGCTTGTCCGGAATTGGAGCTTAATAAACCTATTTTTAATTTCTTGAAACCGGAAGATTTTGGAATAGTTCTTAGTGAAACACTTCAAATTCATCCTGAACAGTCAACAGCTGCAATTGTTGTCTACCATCCTGAAGCTATGTATTATAATATTTAGGAAAAAAGGGGGAAGTTGAAAGATGATTGAATATTTCTTTTCCTGCCCTTACTGTTGGCAGCGGGTATCTATATTGATCGATAGTGGATTGACTAGATTTGAAGGTATTGAAGATTGTGAAGTATGCTGTAATCCAATAAGTTTTATTGTAGAACTTGAATCAGGGCAGATAGTCTCATCTTATGTTGAGAAGGTTCAGTAGTCAAAAGATGGGTATGATTTTTGTCATTTAAGAAAACTGAAAATAGCGCAATCTCTTTTTAAATTATACAAACTTATAATCCTTTTTGCTATGATATGTAAAAAAGGAAAATTATGATGCGCTATTTTATCCTTTCTTTAGTGTTTATTTTAGAACTTCTTGCAAATAAATATACTTATACAAACCAACTTATAGATGAACCATCTCCATATTTGCAACAGCATGCTCATAATCCTGTTAACTGGTATCCTTGGGGTGAAGAGGCGTTTGAAAAGGCAAAGCGTGAGCATAAACCTATCTTTTTATCTATTGGTTACAGTACTTGTCATTGGTGTCATGTAATGGCGCATGAATCTTTTGAAGATCCAAAAATTGCTGAAATTATTAACCGCTGGTTTGTACCTGTTAAAGTAGATAGAGAAGAGATGCCTCATTTAGATAAGTATTATCAAAAGATTTTTACTTTGCTTCATCACAGAAGTTAGCCCATTCCGATACTAAGGAATACTTTTTGCTATAAAGCCAAAAAAGTATATTTATATCGGGAGAAAAAATGGAGCCAGAATTATTGAAAA
>NZ_FOXB01000005.1 GCF_900115615.1 Hydrogenimonas thermophila
AAGCTGTCTCTAATTCATCTTTATCTACTATCTCAAAAAAATCATATAATCTTGATCTCCCAGGTATTCGTATAAACTCTACTCCTAGTAATTTTTTTATCTCCTTCCTTTTAGCGTTTGCTTTCATCCATTTATATACCTCTATTGGATTCTTTGCTCCCATTAATATAGCTATTATCGATAAAAACATTATTACCGGCAAACTATACTGTCTCCCCTGTGGTCTTGCCTGTTCTGATATATGCTCTTTTAAAATTTTCAATAATTCTGGCTCCATTTTTTCTCCCGATATAAATATACTTTTTTGGCTTTATAGCAAAAAGTATTCCTTAGTATCGGAATGGGCTATTTTTAGCTTTTTTAAGTCATTGTTGAGTAAATCAAGCTTCTGTTTAAATTCAGGTGAATATTTTGATAAATCAATGGAAGATAAAAGTATTTGATATTCTTTAATACGTTTATCTGTAAGTTTTCTCTGTTTAGGAAGCTTTGAGACAAATTTTTTTCCTTTACTTCCAACAAATCCAGCACTGGCTCCACGCTCTTTTTGTGTTTCGTGTATTAGTTGGCTAAGCTTTTCACTTAGTGTAACTAGCTCTTTGACTTTTTCTACCTTGTTTTGAAATTTAAAATGCTCATTCAAATCACCACTTGTAAAATATAGAAGTGATAATGTTGGTAATATAATCAATAAGATCATTTTACCTTTAATTGTAAGTTTTGATAGTAGATTCATAACTATTTCCCTTTTTTACATAATAAAGTTTTTCATTATCTTAAATAATATGCTTGACTATTGATACAGACATATGAATAACAATTGAATAACAATTCTAGTCAAAGTTAACTTAAATATTATTTGAGTCTATGATTTAAATAACAAGTATTTATTAGGTTCTAAATTGATTTAGTTTAACTGTAAGACTTTGTGCCATATTTTTCAAGCTATCTGTAAGTCTATTTATCTCTTTTACTCCATTATTGTTTGAAATAGAGTATTCACTTATAGTTTCTATACTCTCTACAATTTTTTTAGTATCATTTTGCAGGCTTAATGCATTTGAATATGATGCATCTGCAGTTTGGTATGATGTTTGCATTAATTTTGTTGCATTATTTATTTTTACTTCTACATTTTTTGACTTATCAGACATATTTTGTACATTTTCAGTAAATTTAACCATTTGCTGAGTTGCATCATTTATACCTTGAATTATAATGCTGATAGTGCCATCTATCTCTACGAGACTCTTTTGTGTACGTTCGGCAAGTAGTCTGACTTCATCTGCAACTACTGCAAAACCTCGTCCATGTGTTCCTGCACGAGCAGCTTCAATAGCAGCATTCAATGCAAGAAGATTTGTTTGTTCTGCTATTTCGCTGATCATATTTAAAATTCCTTTTATTTGGTCAGCATCATTCGACAGTTGATTAAGTTTATCTGATAAAATTGATTCTGTTTCTGCACTTGTCTGGATATTTGATACCATAGAATAAATATCCTCTTTTGCCTTGTCTAAACTTTCATTTGCACTTTCTAAATCTTTTTTTGTCTGTTCAACCATTGCTACTGACTCTTCAAGTGATTTTTGCATCTGCAAGCCGCTAGATTTTACTTCATTAATAATATTCAACTCTTCTTCAGTCTTCTTTTCAATATTATTTGAAATGATAGATAGTTTTGATGAAATAGTACTATTTTCATTAGCAGAGTGTTTTGCTTCACTAACAGTGCTTTGAATTTTTTCTATAAACAGATCAATATATTGAGAGACTTCACCAATTTCATCTTTAGAATGTATATTGAGCCTCTTTGTTAAATCACCATCTCCATCTGCTAAATCTTTTGCAATAGCCTTCATATTATTAAGTGGTGTAAGGATATATTTTTTTAATAGTAAAAAAGCTGCTACTTGTATTAAAATTGCTACAATAGAGTGTTCTGCCAATAGTTGTATAATGTCTTGATCTTTATTTATATATACAAAAATTATAGTTGTAGCAATATTTACATATAAGAGCTTTAAGTTAAACTCAAAAAAGATAGAGTGTTTATTCATAAGTTATATCCTTATCCTTATTTTTTTCATGATTACTAACACAAGCATAATTAAACGGTATTTTTTATTTAATTCTTCTTAAATATATGTAGTTTTCTAATTAAAATTTTATTTATGAATTTATACAAAATTACAATTTAAAATAGCTAATTATAGATAGTTTAAGATATATTATACTTAACTAAAACGATATTTATAATATAATAATTTATTATTAATATATAGAGTTGTAATCAATAAATAAAAGTTTTATTTTTTTATCAAAAATGGTTTAACTGTGTGGAAATATTGTATTAGGTACTATTTTAGACAAAATAATCAAAGGTTTTATTTTAACATATGTAATATAAGAGGCAGGAAAGCTTCAGGCACTATTAATTAAAAATTTGTTATCAATATAATTAAATAAATTAACTAAAAATTTAGGATAATAAATAATTTGGAGTGAGCAAATATTATGAATGAATTTCTTTCAAATAAAAAATTAGCTTTAAGAATAATTATATTTCTACTATTTTTGAGTCTATTTGCTGGTATATTGTTTAGTTTATTAATAAAAGAGATAGCTTTAACAAATTTAGCTCAAAATGATGCAAAGCAACGAAGTGAATTTATTTTTGAAATTATGATGGTAAAGATGCAAGAGGGATGGGGAAAAAAGGATCTTGAAAAAATTATAAATAGATTAAATAGAATGCATAAAGGACTTACTATAAAGTCTTACAGAAGTAGAAAAGTAGCAGAAATTTTTGGTGAATATAAAGATGAAAAAAGAGTTGTTGAATCTGATTCTTTAATTAAGAAAGCTATGAATGGAGAAGAGGTTTTTTATATTAACAATGATGGTTCTGAAGTTAGATTTATTTATCCGATAAAAGTAAAAAAAGAGTGTATAAGCTGTCACTATAATACAAAAATAGGGGATGTTAATGGTGTACTTGATATCAAGTTCTCATCTGATGACATATCTATACCTTTAAATCAAATGATAACATACTTTTTAATCTTCTTATTGATTTTTATTATAATAATATTCGCTGTATTTTACTATGTAATTACAAAAAAAATGGTAGATCCAATAACTAGATTTACTCAGAAAATGGAACAAATTGCTCAAAGTAATAAAATAGATCAAAACATTACAATTGACAGTAAAATATTGGAAATAAGAAAAATGGTGGCAGTTTTTAACCATTTAATTTCAAGAATACGTTTCTATTATGATAAATCTATTAAAAACTCATATACAGATACGCTTACAGGTTTACCAAATTTTATGGCTTTACGAGACTATTTAAAAGATATAGACTCTCCTACAGCAGTTTTATTTAATATAGATAGATTAAAAGATTTAAATGATTTTTACGGTTATGAAGTAGGTGATTTTGTTATTTGTTCTCTTGCTGAAAGAATAGTTGAGTCTATAGATGAATCAGGAAAAGTATTTAGGCTTGGTGGTGATGAAATTGTTTGGATAAAAGAGGGAGATATAGATCTTTTTGAGCTTCTTGAGCTTCTTGAAAAGATTAATTATGAACCTATTGATTATGAAGGTGGGGAAATATACATTTCTGTTCATTGTGGTATAGGAAAAGGGAAAAAAAGGTTGATAGAAAAAGCTTCAATAGCTCTTCAACTTGCAAAAGATAATAATAGACCTATTGAATTTATGAGTGACAAAGATGAAAATGAGGGTAAGAATGAGCTATATAGAGATAGGCTTGAGTGGACAAAAAAATTAAAAGAAGCTTTTGAAGATGATAGAATCCTTACATATTTTCAACCTATTTTGGAGGTAGGACTTGATAAGCCAAGAAAATTTGAAACGCTAGTACGTATTAAAGGTGAAGATGGCACTATCTACTCACCTGGCGAATTTATGAGTGCTGCTAAACACTCTCGTTTATATTTAAAAATGACTAGAACAATTGTTTTAAAAGCAATGACTTATATGAGAGAAAAACCGTATGAGTTTTCATTAAACTTGTCTATGGAAGATATAGCAGATCTTCCTACAAAAAATTATATTTTGGAGTTACTTAAATCTTTTCCTGAGCCAAATCGTGTAATATTTGAAATTTTGGAGACAGAAGAGATTGATGAGTTTGATTTAATTAGTGAATTTATCAAAGAAGCAAAAGAGATAGGAGCTAAGATAGCAATAGATGATTTTGGAAGTGGCTACTCTAACTATAACTATGTAATAAGATTAAACATAGATTATATAAAAATTGATAGTTCATTAATTCGTAATATTAGTAAAGATAAAAACAGTAAAGTTGTTGTTGAATCTATTGTTTGGACTGCTCATCAATTAGGACTGAAAACTATAGCTGAATATGTAGATAGTAAAGAGATAATGGAAGAAGTAAAAAATATGGGTATCGATTTTATACAAGGTTACTATATAGGAAAGCCTATGGAAAATATAGAGAGTATTTAAATTTATTATTCACCAATAGTTATTTGAATAGTAGGTGTAAAACCATACTCTATTACATCTTCATTACAGTCACGATGATAAACTCCGGCAGCATCATAATACTCGACGCAATCTCTGTACTTATGAGTACTTACACCAAATCGATGAATGCCATTTCCTTCTTCATGGAAATATATACACCCTTGTAATGATAGTAACAATAATATAAATATTATGTAAATGCAAATTTTATTCATAGGTTTTATTATATACTTTCATATCTTAAAACTCAGGTTATAAATTTACTGGGAGTCAAAATGCAAAATGTAATTGATATATTTAAAGATATTTGTAAAATACCTCATTGCAGTGGTAATACAAAAGAGTTAAAAGATTTTATAGTCTCTTTTTCTAAAAGCTTTGGCTACAGTGTTGAAACAGATGATGCAGGCAATATAATGGTAAGAGCCAAAGAAGCTAAAGTTACACTGCAAGCTCACTATGACATGGTATGCATAGGACATGCTCCAAATATTGAACCAATTGAAAAAGATGGGTGGATGTTTGCAAAAGATAGTTCACTTGGTGCAGATAATGGCATAGGTGTTGCAATGATGCTCTTTTTGATACAAAACAATACTAAAGCAGACTTTTTGTTTACGAATGATGAAGAGATAGGACTTATAGGAGCAGAGGCACTATCTTTGAGTATAAATACGCCATACTTGCTAAATCTTGACAGTGAAGAGTTGGGAAAAGTATACATAGGTTGTGCAGGCGGAGAAGATATTTTTGTTAAAAAGGCTTTGGAGTGGGAGAGTGCCCCGGAGGATGGAAATTGGTTTTTGCTGGAATCTAGCGGACCTGGTGGACACTCAGGTGTCAATATAGCAGACAATATTCCAAATGCCATAACAGAACTTTGTCGAGTAATTTATGAAAATCCTGAAATGAGAGTTGCTAATATAAAGGGTGGAGAGCGTATAAACTCTATACCAAGATACGCTGAAGCTATTGTATGGTTGCCTGATGGAATAGCTCTTAATAATAAAAACAGTTATGTACCAGCAACTCCTCTTTCAAATCGACCTGCTAAAATTTTGAAAGATGGTAAAAAAATTGCTACAGAGCTTTTATCTTTTGCACATGGTGTTAGAGAGTGGAACACTTCTCTTGGCTTACCTCATACAAGTATAAACCTTGCAACAGTAAAGATTGAAGATGAGATTTGCATATCGCTATCTGGACGCTCAATGTCCAATGATACTCTTGCATCACTTACTATGCAAACAGTCGCCTGGTGGGAATTACTTGGTTACTCTTGTACAACTGATGGAAAATATCCTGCTTGGGACCCGGTAGTAAATGAATTTAGTGAAAAAGTTCTTGAATGTTGTAAGACAAAGGTATCTAACGCATCATATGCAGCTATTCATGCCGGACTTGAGTGTGCTCTTTTTGCCCAAAAATATCCAAATTTAAAAATTGCATCTATTGGTCCAACTATCCTTGATCCGCATTCAGATCGTGAGCGTGTTGATCTTGATTCTGTTTTTAAGGTATTGAATATTATAGAACAAGTCATTAAGGACATATAGGTTCCACAATAATAAGATATTATGGGTCTCATATGAAAAAAAGGAGACCCAATGAGAGTTGGTGACATTGTAATTGTAAGTGATTTGGGAGAGATGAAAATATATAGAGCTGCTCCACGTGATTTAGAGGCTGAGGCAGATTCAAAAAGTGAAAATATTAAACTTGATTTGATAGAGACTAAAGATTATCTTCTTTCTCACTGGAAAGTTCATGATTTAGTGAGTGATCAAGCAGGTAGGTTTAAAGGTGGTAATCAAGGTGAAAATCATGAGCTTATTAAAAATATTGAAGAGGATATTATAAAGACAGTTGCAAAGGATATATCTAAAACTGTTTCTCAGGGTAAGGTGCAAAAATGGTTTTTAGGAGCTTCAGAAACAGTTTATGATCAGATTTTGGAAAAGGTGTCTAAATCTGCCAAAGAGACTCTTTTTTTAGGAGTAAAAAAAGATTTGGTAAAAACAGACAAAATCGATTTAATTAAAATCTTCAAGAAGAAGATTTAATCATTTAGCTTTAAAACTCTCTTTGCTTTTACAAAGATCTGTTAGAAAACAATCTTTGTCGCATTTGGGGTTTTTAGCTGTACAAATGTAACGCCCAAACAGAACCATTGCCTGATGTAAGCGATGCAAATCTGTCTTGAATTTTTCAACAAGATCCTTTTCTGTTTCCGTTACTGTTTTAGCCTTACTCAATCCCAACCTGTGAGCAACACGAAAGACATGGGTATCAACTGCCATTAAGTTTGCACCGGTGTATTCAATCATTACAACATTTGCAGTTTTTTGTCCAACACCAGGAAGTTTAACAAGCTCTTTTTCATCTAGAGGTATCTCTCCATTGTATTTTTCTATCACCATTTGAGCCATTTTTATAATATTTTTAGCTTTATTATTAAAAAAAGAGCAAGTTTTAATAAGTTCTTTTACATCATCAAGCTCTGCAACTGCTAGTGATGAGACATCAGGATATGCTTTGAAAAGTGCCGGTGTAATTATGTTAACACGTTTATCTGTACATTGTGCTGAGAGCATAACGGCTATTAGAAGTTCATACAGATTTTTATAGTTAAGTTCAGTAACAGAGTCAGGGTAGTGTTCTAAAAAACGTTGTTTAATCTCTTCAATCTCTTTTTTTGTTGCAAGTTTCATATAAAAATCTCCGTCAAAAAAACTTTTTGTGTATTTTGACATAAAATAGAGCTTTTAGATAGAATAGTGCAAAAATCGTACTCTTTAAAAGGATGATGAGATGGGTGCAAGAGAGTTAGCGAATTATAGTTATGAAGATTATCTACAAATTGTCCAGACAACACCGGAAAATGAGAGATATGAGCTGATTTTTGGTCATATATATGCAATGGCAGGTGCTAGTGCTATTCATCAAGATGTTGTTTTAAATATTGCATCTTTTTTTAAAAGTTTAAAGAAAGAGACAAATTGTTTTCCAAGAGTTGCTCCATTTGACTTAAAACTAGAGTGTGCAGGTAGTATAAATGTAGTTCAGCCAGATATTTTAGTTTACTGCAATGAAAAAGAGCTTCCTTGTGCTATATTTGAAGTTTTAAGTCCATCAACAGCATACAAAGATAAAACAGTAAAGAAAGATCTTTACGAGCAGTGTGGAGTTTTAAACTATTTTTTAGTTGACCCAGAAGCAAAAACAGTAGACAAGTTCCTTTTAAAGAGTAAAAAATATCACTATATAGGGTGTTATGGCATTGATGATAAGATGGAAATAGAGTGTTTTGATATGGAAGTTGATGTTAAAGAGATGTTTGAGTAAAAAGTGTTTAATCAACAAAATTATATTTTATAAAAGGTATAATACGCTCAAATTCTTTATAAGAAGGAATGTTTATGGCAGGTCATAACAAATGGTCGAAAGTTAAGCATATTAAAGCTAAAGAGGATGCTAAAAAAGGCAAACTTTTTACCAAAGCTGTTCGTGACATAACTACTGCGGCAAAAGCTGGAGGAGGCGATCCAGATACAAATGCAGCTTTGCGTTTGGCAATTGAGCGCGCTCGAGCTGTCTCTATGCCAGCTGAAAATATTCAACGAGCCATTGACAAAGCAACTGGTAATCTAAAGGGTGTTAACTATGAAGAGATTACCTATGAAGGTTATGGTCCAGGTGGTGTAGCGATAATGGTTGAAACTATGACTGATAACAAAAACCGCACTGTTGCATCTGTTAGGCACGCATTTAACAAATCTGGCGGAAGTTTGGGTACAAGTGGAAGTGTCTCTTGGATGTTTGAAAAAAAGGGTATCATAACAGTAGAGAGAAGTGACAAAGATGATGAAGTTATGGAAGCTGCTTTAGATAACGGTGCTAGTGACATTAAAGAGTTTGATGAGGTTTTAGTCATAGAGAGCGAACCTGCAGATTTTGATACTCTTTTACAAGCTGTTGAAAAAGTTGGTGTAAACATATTGGAAAGTTCAGTAGGTTTGGTTGCTACAAATACAATAGATGTTGATGATGAGACTGCTGTAAAAGTTGAGAAACTAATAGATATGTTGGAAGAAGATGATGATGTCCAAAATGTTTATCACAATATGGAGTGATTAACTTTTATTAATCAATGTTTTAGTACAATTTCTTAACTCAATCACAAAAGGAAAAAGATGAAAAAAATTATTTTAGCAGGTTTAAGTGCCGCAACATTGGCTCTTTCTCTTCCAGCTGCAGACACATTGGCAACTGTTAATGGTCACAAGATAACAAAAGAGGATGTCCAAACAGTACTTAACTCTATGGGTGCGCGTACAACATATGATGCACTTCCTGATGACATTAAGAAAAAAGTTTTAGATCAAATAATTGAGCAACAACTTCTTCAAGAAAAAGCACTTAAAAGTGGAATAGAAAAAAGTAAAGAGTATAAAGAAGCTCTTGATAAGCTTAAAAAGAAGCTTGCACTTGATATATGGATGAAAAAAGAGCTTGATAAGATCCAAGTAAGTGACAAAGAGGCAAAAAAAGTTTATGAAGAGCATAAAAATTCATTCCAGCGTCCAGAGAGTGTTCATGCTCGCCATATTCTTTTAAAAACAGAAGAAGAAGCAAAAAAAGTTATTGAAGAGTTGAGCAAAACTCCTAAGTCTAAACTAAAATCAAAATTTGAAGAGCTTGCAAAAACTAAATCTACTGGACCAAGTGCATCACGCGGTGGTGATTTGGGAACATTTGGTCGTGGTCAAATGGTTAAACCATTTAGTGATGCAGCATTTGCTCTAAAAGCAGGAGAATTTACAAAACAACCTGTTAAAACACAATTTGGTTACCATATTATCTATGTTGAAGAGAAAAACCCAGCACAAACTGTTCCTTTTGAACAGGTAAAAGATAGAATTAAACAAAATCTGAAAATGGAAAAATTTAAAGATAAAATACAAGAGATTGCTAAAGGTCTTAGATCTAAAGCAAAGATTAAATATCAGTAATTTTATGAGGAGTAAGTATGAAGGGCGTTAAAATTTCAGATTTTGTAAAGCCTGGTGTTGTCACTGGAGATGATGTTCAGAAAATTTTTGAGATAGCAAAAGCAAATGAGTTTGCACTTCCTGCTGTTAATGTAGTAGGAAGTAACTCTATTAATGCAGCTTTGGAAGCTGCGCGTGAGGTTAACTCTCCAATCATCATTCAGTTTAGCAATGGTGGTGCAGCTTTCAATGCTGGAAAAGGGCTTGATTCTGAAAAAGGAGCAGTTTTAGGTGCTATAAGCGGAGCACAACATATTCATATGCTAGCAGAGGCTTATGGAGTTCCTGTTATTATACATACCGACCATGCTGCACGCAAACTTTTACCTTGGATCGATGCACTGCTTGAAGCAAGTGAAAAGCATTTTGAAAAGACAGGTAAACCTCTTTTTAGTTCACATATGATTGATCTTAGTGAAGAGCCACTTGAGCAGAATATTGAGACTTGTAAAGCATATCTTGAGCGAATGAGCAAGATGGGAATGACTCTTGAGATAGAGCTTGGTATTACAGGTGGTGAAGAGGATGGTGTTGACAATACAGATGTTGATAACAAACTTCTCTATACTCAGCCTGAAGAGGTAGCTTATGCTTATGAAGAGTTGAGCAAAATTAGCGATCGTTTTACAATTGCAGCATCATTTGGAAATGTACACGGAGTCTATAAACCTGGAAATGTAGTTTTACGTCCTGAGATTCTTGACAACTCTCAAAAATATATTGAAGAGAAGTTTAAGACAGAAAGTAAGCCTGTTAATTTTGTTTTCCACGGAGGAAGCGGATCTGAACTAAAAGATATTCGTGATGCAATCAGCTATGGTGTAATTAAAATGAATATCGATACAGATACCCAGTGGGCATTTTGGGCTGGTGTAAAAGGGTATGTAGAGAAGTATCATGACTATCTACAAGGACAAATAGGTAACCCTGAAGGTGAAGATAAACCAAATAAGAAATATTATGATCCTAGAAAGTGGTTGCGTGAAGGTGAAAAGTCTATGGTCGAAAGACTTAAAGTTGCTTTTGAAGACTTAAACTGCGTTGATCGCTACTAAGATTAACTTTCCACCCTCTCGGGTGGATCAATTTTTTTGGAAAGGCAAAGAGTGGTTCGTCAAACGTGATGAACTCATAGATTTGCGTTTTTCCGGTAACAAGTTACGAAAACTCTACCCATTACTACAAACTGATCCTAAAGAATTTTCTACACTCATTAGTTTTGGCGGTGCTCAATCGAATGCAATGCTCTCCATTGCCTATTTGTGCGATTTAAAAGGTTGGGAGTTTATCTACTATGTGAAGAAGATGCCAAAGTGGTTAAAAGATGCTCCTAGTGGAAATTTAAAGTTGGCACTAGAGCTTGGTATGAAAATAGTAGAGATTCCACATTTAGAGTTTTATGATCATATAAACAGGGTTCGTAGTAACATTTCTGAAGATGCAGTTTTTGTTCCGCAAGGTGGTGCATGTAAATTGGCAAAAGAGGGTGTACGCATTTTAGCTGAAGAGATTTTATCTTGGAAAAGAGAGAATGGTATAGACTCTTTTAGTGTAGCTACTCCAAGTGGTACAGGAACTACAGCTCTTTATTTAAGACAATATTTGCCTAAAGAGATTTCCGTAGTTACTACACCTGTAGTAGGAGACAGAGATACACTTATTTCTCAATGGAAAAGTCTTGAACCAGATGGAGAGAATCTTCCTGAAATTTTAGGGAATTTACCTAAACATCCATTTGCAAAACCTAAAAAGGAGTACCTTGATGTCTGGGCTTCTTTAAAAGATGCTGGAATAGAGTTTGATCTTGTTTATGCACCTAAAATGTGGCTGGAATTACTAGATAGCTACAATACTCTTAAAAAGCCAATACTATATGTTCACAGTGGCGGTGTAATTGGTAATATCTCCCAAATTGAGCAATATCGCTACAAAGGCTTTCTTTAAATAGAAAAAATATGCAATATTCAATCTTTTAAAAGTAAAACTGTTTTAAAATTATCGAATACTACAATAAGGTAGGTTTACAATGGAAAACATGGTAGCAGAAAGCTTCAAGTATATGATTCTTGGAATGGGAATCGTATTTGTATTTCTTTACACTATGGTTTTGGTTTTGCAACTTCAAGCAAAACTGATTGCCAAATATTTCCCTGAAAAACCGGCTGAACCAGCTGGCAATAAATCATCTGGGCTTGATAAGAAGAAGGTTGCTGCTGTGATTGCAGCTATTCAGCACCATAAAAATCTCGGCAAATAAAGATTTCAAAGGAACCTTATGGCGAAAAAGAAAAAGTATATCGATGTAATGGATACAACTTTCCGTGATGGATTT
The DNA here is from genome assembly GCF_900115615.1 of Hydrogenimonas thermophila. Lineage (NCBI taxonomy): Bacteria > Pseudomonadati > Campylobacterota > Epsilonproteobacteria > Campylobacterales > Hydrogenimonadaceae > Hydrogenimonas > Hydrogenimonas thermophila. Next base: position 11,908 of record NZ_FOXB01000005.1, read on the forward strand.
CAGTCTGTCTTCGGCGGTCGTGTCCTTATGGAGGATTTTCTTCCGGCGGTAGAAGCAGCAAAAGAAGCGGGTATTACTCACTTTGAATTTGGTGGTGGTGCACGTTTTCAGAGCCTTTTCTTCTATTTACAGGAAAATGCATTTGACATGATGGACAAGTTCCGTGAAACTGTAGGTCCAGAAGCAAATCTTCAAACATTGGCACGAGGGATCAATACGGTTATGCTAGATACCGGTAGTCGTGAAATGATTGACCTTCATGCCAAACTATTTAAAAAGCATGGTACAACTACAATTCGAAACTTTGATGCTTTGAATGACGTAGATAACCTAGCATATAGTGCCGAGTGTATTAAAAAGCATGGTCTTAAGCATGAAGTTGTTGTAACTATCATGGACCTTCCTCCTGGATGTTACGGTGCACATGATGCAGATTTCTATGAAAAAGTATTGAGACGTATTTTAGATTCAGGATTACCGTTTGACAGTGTCTGCTTTAAAGATGCAAGTGGTACATCTAATCCAAACAAAGTTTACGAAACTATTAAAATGGCTCGTAAACTTCTTCCTGAAGGAACACATCTCCGCCTTCATACACACGAAACAGCAGGTGTTAGTGTTGCTTGTTATCTTGCAGCTCTAGAAGCAGGTGTAGATGGTATAGATATGGCAGCTCATCCTGTTAGCGGTGGTACAAGCCAACCAGATATTCTTACAATGCTTCACGCAACTAAAGGTAGCGAATATGATCTTGGTGGTTTAGAGCTAGAGAAAGTACTTAAGTATGAAGAAGTATTAGCTGACTGCTTGAAAGATTACTTTATTCCACCTGAAGCTACACAAGTTTCTCCTCTAATTCCATTCTCTCCAATGCCTGGTGGAGCATTAACTGCAAATACTCAAATGATGCGAGACAGTGGAATCTTGCATAAATATCCGGAAGTAATCCGTGCTATGCAAGAAGTTGTTGAAAAAGGTGGTTATGGTACATCTGTAACACCAGTGTCTCAGTTCTATTGGCAACAAGCGTTCAATAACGTAATGTTTGGTCCTTGGAAGAAGATAGCTCCTGGTTATGGACGTATGGTTCTTGGATATTTTGGTAAAACACCTACTGAACCAGATCCAGAAGTTGTAAAGATTGCGGCAGAACAGCTTAAGCTTGAGCCAACAAAAGAGAATCCTTTAGACATAGCAGATCGTGATGAAACTAAGTCAATCGCTCATTGGAAAAAAGTTCTAGAAGATGAGGGACTTGAAACAACAGAAGAGAATATCTTTATCGCAGCTGCTTGCGATAAGAAAGGAATCGCTTTCTTAAAAGGCGAGTCACCATTAATGGTACGTAAAAAAGATCAAGAAGAAGAAAATAAAAAAGAAGGTGGATCTATGAGTAGCGCAACAGGTGTATATACAGTTATAGTTGATGGTCAGAAGTTCAATGTTCAAGTTGCTGAAGGTGAAGGTGAAATTGTAGTAAAAGAGGCTGCAAGCACTCCTGCTCCTGCATCAGAAGCTGAAGTTCCTGCAGAAAATGCTCCAGGTTTAACAGAAGTTACAGCTCAAGTACCTGGTAATGTTTGGAAAATTATTAAAAACCCAGGTGATACTGTAGAAGAGGGTGAAGTAATTATGATTCTTGAAGCAATGAAGATGGAGATAGATATTCCATCTCCTAAAGCAGGAAGAATTGCTAAAATTAATGTTTCTACAAATCAAGCAGTACAAGAGGGGCAGATTCTAGCATTGGTAGAGTAGTAATGCATAAGTTTTCCCTTCAAAGCAGCAGCTTTGTTGGGAGCAAATTTCAATAATGTTTTTACTGAAGTTTCTTCAGGAAAAAGGAGATTTTTAAGTATGAAAAAAAGTATCATAGCAGGTCTGCTGCTGTTTTTTGCACTTTTTGCAGGTAATGCTGTTGCTAGCGAACATGCAGCATCACCTTCACATACAACTGAAGTGACAAAAAGTGCTCAACAAGCAGAGAATCATGATAAAAGTATCTGGGAACTGTTGAAATCATTCTATAAGACTACAGGTATTTATGCATTTACAACACCTCAAGATAATGTTGTAAATGGCGAGGAAGAGAAGGTAAGCTCATTCCATCAAACTTGGGGTCGTATTATTATGATAGGTATTACCCTTCTACTATTCTACCTCGCTATTGCAAAAGGGTTTGAGCCTCTTTTACTGATTCCAATAGGATTTGGTGGTCTTTTAGCTAATATTCCAATGGCAAATATGACTGGCGATCACGGATTTTTGGGAGTAATTTACAATGCCGGTATAGCAAATGAGTTCTTCCCGCTACTTATCTTTATGGGTGTTGGGGCAATGACAGATTTTGGTCCTATGCTTGCAAACCCTAAAACAGCACTTCTTGGTGGTGCGGCTCAGTTTGGTATTTTTGGAACGTTGGTAGGTGCAGCAGCACTTAGCCAATTTACACCACTATTTGATTTCTCACTTCAAGATTGTGCGGCAATCTCAATTATTGGTGGTGCTGACGGTCCGACATCTATCTTTATAGCAAGTAAGCTTGCTCCTGACTTATTGGGTGCAATTGCTGTAGCTGCATACTCATATATGGCACTTGTTCCTGTTATTCAGCCTCCAATTATGAAGGCATTGACTACTGAGAGTGAACGTGTCATTGTTATGAAGCAACAAAGAAAAGTACATAAACTTGAAAAGCTTTTCTTACCATTAATCGTTCTTGGTCTTAGTATTCTTTTATTACCAGAATCAACACCTCTTATTGGTGCATTTACATTTGGTAACTTTGCAAAAGAGTCAGGTGTTGTAGACAGACTAAGTGATACAATGCAAAATGCTTTGATCAACATAGTTACAATTCTTTTAGGTCTTGGTGTTGGTTCAAAACTTGCAGCAGAGAAGTTCCTTGTAGGTGATACTCTTGGAATTTTAATTCTTGGTCTTGTTGCATTTGCTGTAGGTACTGCGGCAGGTGTTTTAATGGCTAAATTGATGAATAAATTTTCGTCAGAACCTATTAACCCACTTATTGGTGCTGCTGGAGTTTCTGCAGTTCCAATGGCAGCAAGGGTTGTAAACAAAGTTGGTATGGATGCTAAACCTGGAAATATTCTTTTAATGCATGCAATGGGTCCAAACGTTGCAGGTGTTATTGGTTCTGCAGTTGCAGCAGGTGTTTTAATCTCTATCTTTAACTAATTTAAAAATCTACTTCGCCCATATTGGGTGAAGTGGAAAATGAAGTAAGCCTATGACAAAAACATCAGTCTATCATACAATTGTTGCATTGGCTTCTATAGTAGTTATAATTGCAGGATTAAAGTATTCTGCCTCTTTGATTGTTCCATTCTTATTATCTATCTTTATATCACTTCTTTTAATGCCACTATTGCGATGGCTTATAAAAAAAGGCATTCCTAAAATGGTGGCTTTTTTTATGGTCATTATTTTTGTTTTTCTATTATTTATCTCAATCTCTGGTTTAATAACAAGTCAAATGGCAGATTTGTTTAAAAATTCTGAGCATTGGCAAACTTTGATGGTTGAAAATCTAAAACTATGGATAATGCATTTAAAAGATCTTGGTATAGATATAGATCAAGAACTATTTTTTTCAATGCTTCAGCCACAAAGAATTTTTACTTTTGCTCTTTCTATTGTTAAAAATGCTTCTATGATGTTATCGTATTCATTTCTTATATTTTTCACCGTTGTATTTATGTTATTAGAATCATTCTCTATAAAAACAAAAATAGAGTATTTAGAAAAGAATGGATCACCAGGGTTAGCACATAGAATAGATCTTTTTACAGAGAAACTAAATCACTATTTTACATTGAAAGCATTTACCAGTTTATTAACAGGTATATGGATTTCAGCTGTACTATATTCATTTGATGTTCCATATCCACTGCTATGGGGTCTTGGAGGTTTTATGCTGAATTTTATTCCTGTAATAGGTTCAATTATAGCAGCAATTCCTCCTGTTCTTATTGCTCTTGCTACTCAAGGTTATGCAGATGCTTTATGGATAGCAGGATGGTTTATAGTCATAAATGTGGTTATTGGAAATATCTTAGAGCCTAAAATCATGGGTAAAGGTTTAGAGATATCTGAACTTGTTGTATTCTTATCACTTGTATTTTGGGGATGGGTTTTTGGAAAGGTTGGAATGCTTTTAGCAGTTCCATTGACTATGGTGGTAAAATTTGCCCTTGAAACTTCTGACTCAACTAGATGGATAGCAGTACTTTTAAGTGATATTGTTAAAGATAATAAGAAAAGAGTATAGAAAAATTATTTACTGGAACTGTTCTCTGTTAAAAATATCAATTTTTCCAAACTTTAATCCAATTTGAAACATAATACGTCCATGTGTAGCAAAATTGGATGATTCTCTAAAAATTAACCCTGGTTCAATACGATAAAAAATCCAGTTTTTTTCAAAATAATGCATAAATGACAATCCTGTATAGTAATATTGTAATTTAAATGTAGAGTCTGAGTCCCCACTGCTATATATTGAAAAAATATAACTCAATCCACTCTTATTTCCAATATATTGATCTAAAACCATAGAGTTAACGATCTCATTTTTATTGTTTAAATCTTCTATATATCTGTAAAAATTTGGAAAAGAGAGTTTTAAGTATGGGTTTATTACTCTAATTGGATTAAATCCAATTATATTATCTACCCCCGCATCTAAATATAATCTTATTTTTTCATATAGTGTCCATTCCCAGTTTGCTGGAAAGTAAAGCTTCTTTTTAAGTTTTATAGTTAGATATGGATCAGGAGATAGTGAGCCAAATTTTATACCTGCCCCATAAGTAATTGATGTATATTTAGTATCAAGAGTTTGAAGTTGAAGTCCTATAATATAATCATTACTATTTGCAGTGTCTAAAACTGTTTCACTGTTAGATTGATCTTTTGAGATTGTATCTTTAAAATCTTCCAAAATCAGATTTAGCCTTTTTTGTGTTTTAGGCAGATGTACACGATATTTTATATTGAAACGATATTGGAATGATTGCCCTGATTCCATGTATGAATCAAGTGAAGTTTGCAAGTAAGAACCATTTTTTACTTTTATATCATTATAGTTATTACCAAAAAATGAGTCTATGGTTCTTGAAGTTTCATAAATTAAATTACTAACTTTTTTATGTAGTATATCTATAGAACTATTTGTATCATTTGCCAATGCTGCAGACAAACATATAATTATACTCAACACTTTAATAAGTTGAAAGTTCATAATGAACCTCTTTCTAAGTCATCAAAATATACTTTTTAATCATTATACATTAGATTAAGAAAAAAAAGATGCAAATGTATAAGAAATTTAATATTTTCGATAGAAAAATTTTATGTATTGTTGAGGACAGATTTATCGGCGGAAGCCGACTTAAAAATCTTTTGTAACAAAGCATTAATAACTATATAGATAAGTAGTTCTTCAAAATAAATCCAATAATTTTTTGAGACTAAAGTCCCATCCCCAAACAAGGGGTCGAGACTTTCTCACAGAGAGTGCAAGCACAAGAGTCTCGCAATTAATCTGGATTACTTTTGATCAGGTACTTACCCATGTTCCCATTAGTGCTGCTCCTAACGCAGTGGTAATTTGAGGGTAGCTTGGAATTGCCAATTCTCGTCCAAGTTCATCTTCAATGGCGGCAACAAGTCCAGCATTTAGTGCTGGTCCGCCATCGAAGTAGATAATGTCATTCAAGCCTACTTTTTTAGTAAGTCGTATGATGCGTTTTGCTATAGAGAAGTGTATGCCTGCTACAATATCCTCTTTTGAGTGTTCATTACCCAACAGTCCTATAATTTCAGATTCAGCAAAGACAGCACAAGTACTATTTATAGATAGTGGTGTTCCATTTGCTTTAAAGTGATACTCTCCAAGCTCTTCTACATCAATTTCAAGTTTGGCGGCAGCTACATCTAAAAATTTACCTGTACCAGCGGCACAGCGATCATTCATAGCAAAGTTTACAACATTTCCATTTTCATCTAAACTGATAGCTTTAGAGTCTTGACCTCCTATGTTTATGATAGTTCTTACTTTTCCAAACTTTTCACCAGCTTTTTTAGCACCAATGGCATTTGCCGTTATTTCGCTTATTGTCTCATCTGCCTCTTTAAAGAGTTTACGACCATACCCTGTAGCTACAATATAGGCAATATCATCTCTTTCTATTCCAATATCTTTAACTAACTGTTCAAGACTCTCTTTTGCATATTTGTAAAACATACTTCCGCTTCCGGAAACTTTTTTACCTACAATCTCTTGATTGTCATCTATAATGACTATCTTTATGGCAGTAGAACCTATATCGATACCAGCATAATAAGACATTAAACACTCCCTCTTTTACGTACTTTCATTGACTCTATAAAAGCTTCTATTCGTGTAGATAGTTGCCCGCCTTGACCAGGACTGTAATCTGTTTCGACATATAGCATAGGAATACCAATCTTTTCCATCTCTTGTTGAATAGATCGATGCTCCATCTCATAAACTTGGCATCCTGCAAATGATTGATAGACCACACCATCAATGTTATATGCCTCTACCAACTCTTTGAGTCGCCTTTTTCTATCATCATTTCTTGTAAAAATAGGGCAGGTGCATCCTTTTAGGTATCTGTCTGCAATAGCATCGACCATATCGTACAAAAACCACTCATCTACAGAGACCATATCGTTAAATAGGCGATTTGCAGAACAGCTTTCGTCAGCTACAATTATTCCGTCTGCTTGCTCTATCATCAATGGAAGTTTCAAGTTTGGAAAGACTGGAGGTGAGCCTGTATAGAGTATTCTAGGTGATCTTCTGCCTGCAGCATTAAATCCATCTTTTGCCCTTTGTTCAACCTCTTCGCAAACTTTGATGGTCATCTCTGTCCAACGCTCAATATCATCAAAAAAGAATGCATTGGTAATAAGAAATATATCTTTCCCAAGAATCGGTACTGATTCAAGTTTTCTAAGCTCATTTAAACGGTGATAAGCTATTTGAGCTTTACCTACTTTGACTATTGCCTCTTTAACTCTTTTTCTTGTAAGTTTTTGTCCAAGCTCTTTAGATAGATCTTTTGTAAATTTTCTAACAGAGCGTCGCCAATACTCTCTGCTCTCTTCACTCTCTTTTACCCTTGGAAACTCCATATGGTAAACATCATATCCCATCTCCTCAACGGTAGAGATAGATTTTGTTTTTTGATCACAAGTAGTCGGATGAACAATTAAATCTATTCTATCTCTAAAAGGAAAACTCTTTTGTTGAAGCATTCCAAGTGTTGCTTTTACAAGCGAACATGATTTAGCCGGCATAAATTCACCACCGTTTTGCTCATCTGTATGGTGACCGTTGCAAAGGCGCAGAGGAACAGCATCTAACGCATAGATGATTTCATAAGGAATTTGAATGCAAAGCGTTCCTATGACAGGTTTATTTACAACCTCTTTGTTATCTTGACAATAGACTTTATCAAACAGATCATAAAAGTAGTTCATAGACTCTAAAGGATCTGCAAAACCATACTTGATCTCATCTAACACTTTAACAGCTTCCATCGCCTTGTGACGTTTGTGACGGGCTTTAAAGTCTTCTATCTTTCTTGCTCTTTTTTGAGACTTTTTAGGTGTATCATTTTTTTGCATCAAACTCTCCTTCAAAACCCATACGTTTTGCAAACCCACCTTTTGTAGAGCGAAACAGTGCCATATTGACAATGTCTAAACGCAGGGCATCCTCTTCTGGACAAGCCGCTACACACTTTAAGCAGAGTATGCAGTCATCTCGTAAAATATTTGTACTCTCTACATCATCTGCAATATCTTTTATCTGCATATCGCAGACTCTGTAACAGTCTCCGCACTTTGTGCATTTGTCTCCTGACTTTTTAAGTTTTAAAATTGCCAAAGGGCTTAAAATGTAGTGCATTGCACTCATTGGACAAAAGAAGCAGAAGAAACGTTTTTTTAGAAATGAACCTACAAAGAAGAGTATGGTAAATGCAATGCCAAATGCTGTTAAAAATATGGCGGTATTGCTTGAAAAGTCTATGCTCCATTGGCTGAAATCGCCGGTAAACATTGGTGTTATGAGTCTTCCGGGACACATTTTACAAAATGCACCTCTCCACTCACCATCTAAAATACCAGATCCAAGAAGAAGTGGAAAAATCAGGACAATAAAGAGAAAAATATATTTGATCTTTTTTAAATGTCTATATGTATTTTCGCTGTAACTGCTGTATGGAATATGTAATCTTTTTCTTATTGCTGTTATCCAATCTTGCAAAGTTCCTAACGGGCAGACATAACCGCACCAAGCTTTGTTAAAGATAATAAACCATACTAAAAAGGTTAAAAAAGCTGTTAAAACACCGATACTTGCAAAACTAAAGAGTCTCTCATATGGTCTTGCAAGTTGGTGTTGCAGTGGCATAAAGTAGCACATTCCACCTTTCTCTTCATTATATCCACAAGAAAATATAGGAAGTTCCCTTCCAAAATCTATGGCAAGATAGCCGCCATAGACAAATAGAATAAATGTTAAAAGCTGTATCCAAAATCTCAGTTTACGAATATCTAACTTTTGAATCTTCTCATACAGTTTACTCATCTAAAATCACCTCTTTAAAAGGTTTGTGAGTTCTATATCTATAGATTGCAACTCCTCCTACAAGGGCTATGAGTAAAATTATTGCTATAATTAGTGCATAACCTTTAGATTGGTACTCACTTCTTGAAGGCATAAACTGACTTGTTTGCGTTATGACATACTCTCTACCGTCACTGCTTTTATAGTATGCCGCTATAATGTAGTTTTCTCTAAAATATCTGTTTACTCTTTTACCATTGTCAAAGTGATCTTTAATATGTCTAAATGAGACAGTACCGTCACTACCAGTTACTAAATGCTTTTGCCAGCCAAGCTCTGTGGTTATTGTAACTTCAGCACCTTTTATAGGTTTTCCATCTTTGACTACTTTAAAAGTGATTTTGTCACCGCTTTGCTCTCTATAGTATGGTTTCTCATCTTTTGATTTTAAGCGAATAATGTCAAATGGTATTTCTGTTACTGTTTCAGGTTTTAATTTATTTAAAGATTCTCTGTTTGAGCCATGTCTGAAATGCTTGTATTCATACTTTGCTATACGGATATATCTCTTTTCTTTTTGCAGATAGTAAGCTTTGTAGTATCCATTTTCAGACATTTTTAGTTCAACTGTTGCACACCCGTTATATTTTGGTTTTACTCTTTTTAGGCTGTTGTTACTGTCTACTGTATAGAATGTACCTTTAACATTGGCAACACAAGCAGGTTGTTGTAGAGTACCGCTTACCAAATAGAGTTTTTTTAAATATAAATTTCCTCTTCGATGCCCCATACTTTTCATTGAAGCTTTTGGATTTTTTACCGGCAAACGATCAGTAAACCAGACAATATCTTTTATAGAGACTTTAATTTTTGGTATTTCTATGTTTTGTCCCGGTACCATACCAACTGATCTGCTGTTATGCATTCCACCTCTGTGGTGGGCTTTTCTGCCGTATGTATCTATCACATAGTTACGGTAAAGATTTACACCTATAAAAAAGATAATGAGCAGACTTGCAAATGGATAAGCCAAAATCTTTCTCTTTTTAGGTGCATCTATGTATGCCATTCGCTTGTAAAGAATATAAAATGCCCAAATAACGGCTATCCACCGAAACATATGAAAGAACATCAACCACTTGTCACCACGCTTTGCAAGAGGATCTACATCTACATCCATTCCAAATCCCCACGCAAATCCCTCAACAATCCTAGCAGAGTTTGATGTAAAGAAAAACTCTAAAGCGTGGGCCATAGAAGCTAAAATAAAGAGTGGTGCAAAGGCGTAACCAAGTGTGTAAAAGACTGTGTTAAAATCTTTTTTCAAAATTTTGGATGCAATCCACATTCCAATAACAGCAGATGCTACGGTAAAGAGTGTTGCATAAAGAAAAGCAAAAAGTCCAATAGGATCGATTGATCCAAAGTTTATGAACCCTTTAAAAAACTCTGCTGTTTTAACCCATATCATCTGATCGCCTATGTTGCTTCTACCAAGTCCATGGTGAAATGCCATAGATATTGGTATAGCGGCTAAAATAAGTATAAATACCCAAACTTCTGCTTTTAGAGTTTTAAACTTTTGGTAGATGGCATTGCCCGGTTTTACAAACTTAAAGCCTATAGCTTCGCAAGAGTGTGAACACTCCATACAAAGAGTACAGTCATTCATAGAGCTCTTTTTATTGAAATTAAAAGGGCTTAAACCGTAAGGGCAAGATTTTGCACAATCAAAAGTTTTACACTCCGAGCAGGCTTTATTGTAAGATCTAAACTGTGTAAAAGAGAGTTTGCTATAGCCTCTTAGTGCCGTACCGATCGGGCAGATATATTTGCAATAACTCATATCTTTGTAAAGATAGTAGATGGTAAAAGCAACAATCGTCATTACTAAAAAGAGTGTTGCAGTTCCTAAAGGTGTACGGTAAACTCCAGGGAAAATGTAGTAAACACCCCACCATCCAAGAAAGAGCAGCATAACCCCAATAAAACGGTTCTGCATCCACTTTGGCATACTCTTTTTCAAACCGATTTTTGTAATGTATCTGCCAAGAAATCCGTGTGGACAGATACCGCAAAAAATGCGTCCAAAGGTTGGAAGGGTAGTTACAATAAAAAGTGGCCAAAATATTCCCCAAAATAGAGCTGTTGTGAAGATATTCTCTTTAGAAGGGTTGTAAAATCCCATAAATATGGCATAGAAAAAGAGAAATGCAACCAATATGCGTAGAGTAAAAACAAACTTTTTATTCTTAAAAATAAAACGGAAAAAACGGTTTTTAAATAGATCGTTGCCATCACGTTTTATGAAGTTGACCATAGCAGACCCTCTTTTTTAAGTTTTTACACCGAGACAGAAGTCTCGGCAATTATCAGGGGTTGGGACTTTAAGTCCCATAAATTGAGTTCTTTGAAAAATATAATAGGACTAAAGTCCTATCCCCGAAAATAGGGTTTGAGACTTAAAAGCGATATTTCAAACCTGCATAAAAGACTCTACCCGGATCAACTGTGATGCTTGCATCTTCTGCATCGAATTTGCCATCTTTATTTTTATCACTATATAGATATACTGTTCTGTAGTATTGCTTGTCTAAAATATTATCTATTTTTACAAAGAATTCGAGATTTTTTATAGGCTTATAATCTACTCTCATATTTACTTTTCCATAGCCAGGCATTGTTATAAGGTTTGTCTCATCTGCATAGTACTTACTTTGAGCATAAAGTTCTGTCATCAAGTTCCATTTAGGTAAAAATTTATAATTTACAATTAAATCAATTTTATGATGAGGTACTCTTGGAAGTTGGTTGCCTGTAATGTCATAGGTAATATTTTCTCCATTATCATCATCTTTTCCGTCATTATCAGCATCAGCATATATATCAACAGTAAAAGGCAAGTGTGAAGTATAATAAGCATCAAGATATGTATAAGCGATACTGTAAGAAAATTTTTCTTTAGCTTTCCCTTTTAAACTTAGTTCAAAACCTCTGTTTCTTGCATCTCCTACATTATCATAAAAGTCACTATCCCAATTATATGTTCCATCAACTTTACTTATAATATCTTTTGTATCTGTAACAAAAATAGAAGCTTCATATTCTGCTTTAAGAAATGTGGTTCCTTTCATTCCAACTTCATAGGTAATAGTTTTTTCTGTTTTTAAATCAAAATTATTCTCAGCACTTCCCCAACCTAATTCACCATTGTATAACTCTTTAATTCTTGGGTTTCTAAATCCTGTTGAGATATTTGCATATAGTGTGTTATTTTTATTTATATTATATGCTCCTCCAGCTCTATATGTTGTATTTCTATAAGTTTTAGTTTCATCAAAACTATCATATTCCCAAGAAGATGAGCGACTGCTAAATGAATATGCATTTTCTTCATATTTATATCTATTTATGTCGTATCTTAAGTTAATTGTTGTTGTAAAATTATTAGTAATTTTATATTTAGTTTCTCCGTAAACTCCATAATTATTTTCAGTTAGTAATTCATCTTCCCATTCGCCAGCATATTGATCATATCCTCTGCTATCAGTATAATCTTTTTTTGTATAAGAGTAATCTTCTGATTTCCTTTTCCCTAAATCTACACCTATCATATATGCTAATTTATCTTTTTTTCCTCTAAATTCAGTTTTTACGCCATACTGTTTTATATCTTCATTATTATCTTTAGCATAGTAGTCATCATTTCCATCTCCAGTGTTATCATACGGAGTAGATTCATAATCATATAAATCTTTATAGTAGTATGAATTAATTTTTAAGTTTGCCCCATTGTCAAAATCTTTACTATAAGTAATGAAATACTTATCTAAATCTGTATAATAGTCATGATTCCAAGGCCAATCTCCATCTGTACCAGTTGGATTTGTTTCTGCTGCAGTTACACCGGTAACACTTCCTCTGTCACTCTCTTCATATTTTCTTGTAATATCAACTCCTACAGTAATATCACTCATATCATCGATGTAGTATTGAAATTTACCATTGACAGATTTCGTCTCATTTTCAGTTCTATCCCAATATCCACCATCATATCTATAGTTTGCTCCAATATTAAAAGAGTAGGCCTCTGTCCCTTTATATACATTTGCTTTAATGTTTTTGTACTCTTCGCTACCTGCTTCAGCTTTTACTTCAAAGCCATTTTTATCTTTAATTTTTTTAGTAGTAATAATTACTGCTCCAGCAAGAGCATTTTGTCCATATAGATAGCTAGCACTTCCCTTAATAACTTTAATCGATTCAATTTCATCAAGATTGAATTTTACTTTTCCTCCATTTTGAAGTACAGGAACACCGTCTATAACTATTGCAACTCCAGTATCTTCCCACATAAACTCTTGTTGTGCTATACCTCTAATGTGGATTTCAACAATGTCACCATTCCTAAGATCCGCAGTAATTCCCGGAACTGTCTGTAAAAGTTCATTTATATTTTTAGGATCAATCTTTTCTATAGTCTCTTCATCTATGATATTTACAGTAGAACTTTCGGTTCTTTTGTCGGTTGCTATATCTTCAATAGTTGAAGACTCTACCCGAATGGTATCTAACGAGATCTCTTCAGCCGCTGCAATAGAAGAAAATAGTACAAGTCCTGCCAGTAGATAGCTTTTTTTCATAACTTTACTCCGTGAATTAAACTCAAAGTGAAATATTAACATTGCACTGTTAAGTAAAGGTTAACTTAAGAAACAGTATCAATTATTGAGTTTTATGGTATATTTCTAAAAATTTTTAACAGGATTTATTGATGAGTTTTTTGGATTGTTTGCATATTAAAAATTTGGTAACTAAGCCATCTGCACATTGCAGAAATCTATATAAGATTTTGTTTTGGTTAACTCTAATTGTAATCTTTTATCTTGCATTTGCCCCAAATGTTAGTGTTGGACCAGAGTTTGAAAATGCTGACAAATATAAGCATACATTGGCATTTTTTGTACTTACAAATCTGTTTATATATGCATACGAAAAAGGTTTTAAACTGGTATGGTTTTGGATGCTTTTTATAGGCATTTTTATTGAAGTTGTTCAACACTTCATTCCAAACAGAGAGAGTTCATTTTTTGATATTTTAGCTGATGGAACAGGGATCTTTTTGGCAACAATATTTAAACTTTATATAGAAAAAAGTTATAAAAAATAGAGTAACATATTTATGTTTTTCTAAAAATACTTTTCCCTATATACAAATTTATTTAATAGATTAGAATATATCACCATTTTATTTCTACAGGTTGTACATTTTTGCAAAATAATATATAGTCGAGATTCAAATGGATTAATAAAAATTACAAATAAATGATCAAAGGCACAGGCACTATTTAAGCACCCATACCCCTCTTTTTGCAGGAACAGTTTCAAGTTCGTCATATCCAGATGATTTTATTGTTTCAGATAGTGTTTCATCAGGTGAATATACTTGCCATTTACCATCTTTATATGCCCAAAAGAGTTTTGCGTTTGAGTATGTGCTTATATTTGTATCTACACCTACTCCCATTAAGTGCCAACCGGTTGTTAGACTATCTATATCGTTTTGGTTTAGTTGATATTCTGTTTCGTTTACATCAGCGGGTACTGTTACTGTTACCGTTTCAGTTATAACTTCAGGTTCGCAGGTTTGGGTTGGTGTATCTGTACTAACCGACTCTATCATTGCCAAAGGAAGATCATATAAATTTAAAGTCTCTTCATCAGGGAGTTTTTTTCTCAATGCAAATGCTTCTCTTACAGCAGCTTCGGCATTGATTAAGCCATATCCTGTTTTATTATTCCAAGTGTAGTTAGTTAGATTCTCATCTATATCCCACGGCTCTTCATGGAAGTTGTTTACATAATTATCTGCTGTAACATTTGCACGAGGGTGGATTTGATAATCGTAATCCCCTACTTTCTTAGCTGTTTTAGCTAAAATCTCTACAATCTGATTACGGGTTAAATCAGGGTTTGCTTCAAGCATTAAAGCTACTACTCCCGTTACAACAGGTGCGGCAAGTGAAGTTCCGCTACCCCAAATAGATGAATAATCTTCATTCAAATAATTAGGGTTTGTTACTAAAAAGTTTGACGGTGCTACAAAGTCAAGACCACCGCCATATACACTGTAATTGGCTTTTTTGCCATCTCCAAAAATTGCACCTACATGGATTCCGCCTGCATATTCATAAGCAGGTTTGTCTGTGGCTATAAAGCTTGTGTCTTTCCAATCTACACCTTCATTTCCTGAGCTAAAAACAAACAATACCCCTTTGCCATCAGCACCATTTAACGACATATCTCTCATCTTCTCAATTACTGTATCAGTAATCCATCCAGTTGTCCAAGAGCAGTTTACTACTCTTGCTTTCTTCTTATCAAGCACATCTAATGCCTCTAATAAATCTTCTGAATAACCGTCAAAACCGTCAATTGCAATCAAATCGGCATCTTCGGCAACCCCTGCTATTCCAAAGTCATTATTATGTTTGGCAACTATTACACTTGCAACCTCAGTGCCATGATCAAAACTGTAAATATCTTTTCTTAAATCTCTCTCTCTTCTATCAGGTGCAGCTACATTCCAAGTATAATCAAAACTCAAATCAGGGTTGTATGGATCAATACCGCCTTCAATCACTCCAACCTTTACGTTTTTACCGCTATATCCCATTACCCAAGTTTCAAGAATGTCGCAATCTATATCTTTTTGAAATTCTACATAGTAAGAGCCAAATTCATTTTCTAATGTGTAATAGTCTGTTCCATCATTATAAGCAAACCAGTGTCCTGCGTTTGCAGGATCAGGGAATATTCCTGTTATTTTATCATCAACGATAGTTTCAATGTTGATACCATAGAACGGATGTACCCATCCTGTAATATTTACATCATTATATACGGAATTTTGGATAACTTCACTTTTAAGGTTTGGATCAACTCTTTTAATTTTTTCATTTTTAAGAAGGATATCTATTTTTTCCAGTGCTTCATCTGGAGTTGCTGCTTTAGCTATTAAGGTGTTACCTATCCATTTAACGACACTTAATCCGTTATCCTCTACGATTCTTTCACCCTCATCTTTTGCAACATCTTTATTAAAAGTAATCAAGAGTTTTTCATTTAGGCTATATGTTCTACCATCAGTTCCTTTATAGCTTTTTAGAATTCCTCTATCGCTACCATTTACAGTTCTTGGAGCTATAACAGTTGTTGAATCATCAGGTGTTAACTCTATACGCTTACCACCACGAAAGAAACCCGGATCAGCGTTTAGGGTTAGGGTGGTTATGAGGGTTAATAGAGAGAGTACAAAAAGACGCATTTTTAGTCCTTGTTTAATTTTGTAAAATCAATTATATTTTATAGTATCTTGTGTTTATTTGAAATTTATATAAATTATTCAAACAGATTACATGCTATTTCTTGTAATAGTATGTAAAAGATACACAATATAATAATTAAACATATTTTTTTCAAGTATATAAATAACTTAAACAAACTATTTGCTACAATTCTGAAAATAAAGGAGAGACAATGAAAAAAATACTCTTTCTGCTTATTGCAGGGATTATGGCTTTAGGTTTTAGTGGTTGCTCATCTGCGATGAGCCAAATTGCAAGCGCAAAAACGCCTCCAAAGATCTATGTGCATTCCAAAACACCTGAAAAGTTTAAAGGTATTAAGCCTTATCAAGCGGTATGGAATGGTCTTGCTCCAGCAGTTGTTAAATATGATCAAATTATGCAGTGCGACTTTACGCCTGAAGCTTTGGTTGTATTGAGAGATAAAGGGTTTCAGATAGTATCTGATCCTAATGAAGCGGATTATCGTTTGGATGTTGAGGTTTTGGCATGTGGATTTTACACAACTACTGATACTTCATATGATAGTATCTCTATACTATACAGACAAAGAAAAGAAGTTCCTTTAAAAGAAAAACCTCTCTATAAAGATCTTATAGCAGCTGCACATAATAAAGATGTGCCATATGCAAAATATTTTGCAATGGTTGTAGATGCACTCGAGATTAATCCTGATGAAGGGATGCAATTGTTCCATAGATATGGAATGTTAAAGTATAAAGTTTCTAAATATCTTGATCATCCTTGGCATAGGATAGCTACTAATGGTGCACAGTATGAAATACTCAAAACAAAAGGATATCTGTATCCTAATAAATATGATGGGATGCCAGAAGAGGATAAAAAGTTTGTAAAGAAATGGCTGAAAACATCTGTTGAATCAGATGAGATGGGAAAATATGCTATTTTATCTGATGTGGTTGGCTTAAGTATTACAAATTTTGGAGGTACTTTATCTAATATAGGATATAGCGGAGCAGGTAGGGCTACAGCAGCTCTTGGTGTAGCAACTATGCTTTTTAGTAAAAGACCTGGAAGCTCGGCAAACCGTTTTACTATTACAGATATGAAAACAGGAAAAAAAGTATATGTAGATCGAAATTATCTACTAAAAGGACAATTTGGATGGAAAAAGGTAATTGGAAAAGATGATCTTGATTGGGTTGAAAAACATCTTGACAAAGTATTTAATAAGCTTTAAAAAAACTAGCGATCCTATTAATATTGGGATTGCTATTAGATAACTGCAGTAAAACTAAAATAAAGTTTATGGTTATCACTGAAGAGTTAATCTAAAAATTACCGGATTGTTTTGTTGGCATTGAAATATTACAAGAAATTCACTCTTTGTTTTGTAAATATTAAATTTTTTTGTTTTGTTACAGATCAGATCTACAAAAATGTTTGGTGAAAATTGTTGAGTTAATGGAAGTTTTGGTTTGTATGGAGACTCTATGCGTAGCAGTTTATTGTCGTTAGTTGTTTTATACAATACCCAAGGGGTTTCTATATCGTGAAGTGAATTTGATGTATGAATTAGAATAGTTGATGGTTCACTAGGTTCTATATTTGAGATTGATGTTGAGTTTATATCTGAGTTAAGAAGATCTAATGTTATGAGTTTTTGAATTTTTTGTACATTTCTTATTAGCTCTTCCTCTTTTTGTAAATACTTTTCTCCACTTTTTGTAATTGTATTTGTAGTGTTGTAGAGTAGGGTAAGTAAGAGGGCTGTCAGTGTGATTGCAATCATTAATTCAACAAGGGTAAAAGCCTGGCGCATTTTTTGTTTCACTGTTTATTTATTCCATTCAGTAGTTTAAGCCTAAATATGCTTACTGCATTACCATCTTTTTCTTTATAAACCAATCTGTAGATGTCAATACTAAGAGACTGGTTCTGTGTTGCATCGTCCTCTTCCAACATCTCTTCATTTTCATCATCATCCATTTCAGAAAGATCAATTTGACTGTACAGCTCACTCTCAAGTTTTGGTTCAGCTTTTCTTAAAATATCTAAAATATCATCATCTTTGACACCAAACGATTCTGCAATAGATTTTATATCTATATTTTCACTTGGATGCTCTTCTAAAGGAT
The DNA here is from genome assembly GCF_900115615.1 of Hydrogenimonas thermophila. Classification (NCBI taxonomy): domain Bacteria; kingdom Pseudomonadati; phylum Campylobacterota; class Epsilonproteobacteria; order Campylobacterales; family Hydrogenimonadaceae; genus Hydrogenimonas; species Hydrogenimonas thermophila. The sequence goes on from NZ_FOXB01000005.1 coordinate 30,000, forward strand.
TTGAAAAAGCCAGTGAAGCATGAGGTAGAATTTCAGATCTATTTTTACCACGTTCATAGATGAAGCCTGCATTGTGCGTTATTTGCAACATTGCCCCAAGTGTAACAGATATAATGAGGACAGCGACCATTACCTCCATTAAAGTGAAAGCAGGGCGCATAGTTAAATATTCATACCTATTCGTACTGCTTCAGCAAGTGAAGTCTCACCTTGCAAAAGCATAGTTTTTAGATAGTCAGAGAGTGTAGGGATGCCTCTATTTTTCATATATGCTCTAAGGTCAGTATCATCTTTTGCCTCTTTTAATGCATGTTTGGCATCATTATCAAGCATAAAGAGTTCTGCTATAGCTTTTCTGCCCACATAACCTGTGTAATTACAATGTGGACACCCTTCAGCAGTAAAAATTTTAGCACCAGATGGCAGATCGTAAGCTTTCGCATAGCTTTCAGCAAGTGTGTCCTCTTTTTTGCAGTGAGGGCAAAGCTGTTTTACAAGTCTTTGGGCAAGAACGCCAAGCAGGGCGGAAGAGACAAGAAAAGGTTCAACTCCCATTTCTGTAAGACGTAAAGGGGCTGATGTAGCATTATTTGTATGGAGTGTTGAAAATACCAAGTGACCTGTCAATGCAGCCTGAATAGCAATTTTTGCAGTTTCGGCATCACGAATCTCTCCGATCATAACAACATCGGGGTCTTGCCTTAAAATAGATCTTAAGCCGGCTGCAAAAGTTAGTCCAACGGCTGGATTTGCTTGAATCTGATTGATATTGTCTGCTTTATACTCTACAGGGTCCTCTATGGTAATAATATTTTTTTCAGGTGTTGCTACCTCTTGCAAAAAAGAGTGGAGCGTAGTTGATTTACCGCTTCCTGTTGGTCCGGTTACAAGAATGATCCCATATGTATAGCGCAAAAGTGATTCAAGTCCTTCTACAATATCAGGAGGGAAACCAAGCTCTGGTAGATGAGGTATTGATTCACTCTCCATCAAGATACGCATAACTACTCTTTCGCCATGGTATGTAGGAAGAACAGAAACCCTTATGTCAAGAGTACGTTTAGCAATGATGACTTGCGTACGACCATCTTGAGGAATACGCTTTTCACTGATATCTAAGTTAGAAATAACTTTAATACGGCTGATTATGAGATTTGTAACTGATTTGTCAAGGTCAACATGATTAACCAATGTACCGTCAATACGAAACCTGACTGATCCTTTATGTTCGTGTATCTCAATATGTATATCACTGGCTCTCTTTTTAATAGCTTGATAAAAAAGAGAGTTTACAAATTTAATAATAGGTGCAGACTCTTCTGCATTTAAAATATCTGAAGATGTTTTTAGAAACTCTGTAAGTGAAAGCTCTTCCTCTTCTATTTCATCTTGTGACTCTTCTTGGAAAGACTCTATAGCTCTGTCAGTTCTTAATTCAAGGTATCGATTGTAGAGTTTGTCAAAAGACTCTTCATCTATAAACTTAGGTTGTAATTTAATGTTAAGTACATCTATGAAGTTTATAGCTTGAGAAAGGTATCGGCTATTTACAGCTATTACTTTTTCATCATTAATTTTAGTTGGTAAGGCGTAATGTTTGATTGCTAGATCAATATCTATGCCTTCAGCATCTATAGGTTCAAGGCTTATATCGTGATAAGGCTCAATCTTCAGCATGTTTTTTGAGCCTTTCAACAGCTTTTTCATAATACTCGCTTCTCAATTTTTGAAGTTCTGTTAGTTTTTCACGCAACTCTGAAAGTGAGCTTGAAGAAGGAATTATGTAAGGTGTTAAAGTAATCACAAGATTTACATTATCATAGTCAGTTGTGTCATGGGTAAAAAGTTGACCTAAAATTGGGATATATCCTAATAGAGGCACTCTAGAAACACTATTGGACTCTTTCTTTTTAATTAGTCCGCCAAGTATAACTGTTTCACCATTTTGTACTATTGTAACTGTTTTTACCTCACGATCTAGTGTTGTAGGTGTACCTGTAGTCGTACCAGTTGATCCAAGTACATCTTCTATGGATGCTGTTATTTCTAGAGTAACTTTCTTTTCATTTGCAACTCTTGGCTTTACGCTCAGTTTTAAACCAATTTTTTCACGTTTGTATGTGCTTACAGGTAAATCTGTTGTCGATGTTGCTGTTGAAGTGCTTGTTAGTATTGATTGTGTTTGTCCTACAAAAATTGTTGACTCTTTGTTATCTATACATAAAATAGATGGTTCAGAAATTATATCTGCAGCACCATGTGTTTGTAAAAAGTCTATAGCACTTCCTAATGCTAATCCTTCACTTAAAACAGGTATAGAGATCATACTTGCTAATGCTCCATCTAATGCAACAGTTGGACCGCCAAAATTTGCTGCAAGTGTAAACAACCCTGCATTAGAAGCTTTTCCTGCTTGTAGACCATATTTTGCACCAATCTGAGCAGCTTTGGTTTTACTGATCTCAATAATTCGAGCCATTACATAGACTTGCATCTTCTCTTTATCCATCGTTTTTATAAGATCTTCTACCATATCTAGTTCACTTTTTGGACCAATAGCTACTATACTGTTTGTTCCAATATCCATAGAGAGAGTTGGTCGCATACGCTGATCATCATATTTTTTACTTTTTACTATGTCCATAATGCTTTTAAAGAGTACTTTTACATCATTGTTATAAAGTGGTATAACTCTCATTGATTGTTCAATTGGAGTTGCTTCATTGTCCATATTTACAATCAACTTTTTTATAATTTCTATATTCTCTTTACGACCGATTATTGTTAAACTTTTTGTCTCTTTCATAGGTAATATAGTAATTTTGTCTTCTTCAACTCTTGGATTAAATAGAGTAGAGGCAATTTTTGTAGCTTGAGTATTTGCAGTTGTTACAGGCAGATTTTTTAGTTTTACAATAACCAAACTCTTTTTTGTATCTTTTTGAAGAGAGTCAATAACTTTTTCTATTGTCTCTATGTTTTTAGGGAAATCACTTAAAATCATTAAGTTTTTCTCTTTAAAAGTTACAAGTTTTGCACCCTTTGAGATCATATGTCTTACTTTTACTGCTACTACGTCAACATTCTGGTTTTTTACTGGTATGATTTTTGTTACCATTTGATGGTTGTTAGACAATTCACTATCAGTAGTAACAATTGGTAGAGCATTTTTTACAGCTTCATTAAGTTTTATAACTCTTAAAATATCGCCATCTTTGACTATGGTATAACCTTTAGTTGCAAGAACATTAAGTAATATATCCATTACTTCACGTTTTTTTACCGGTACAGTAGAGATAAAGTCTATACTACCGTTAATTTTTCCTTCTAACAAGATATTTTTTTTAATAATTTTTGCTGTTAGTTTTATATAGTCTGCAATTTTCATATTTTGAATATTAATATTTACATTTTCATTTGGTTTTTTTATAATTATTTGATCTTTTGTATTGTTTGCAATTAGAGAGCAGTTTAATAGCAGTGACAAAAGTAGGATTTTAATATATTTCATAGTTGAATTCCTTTTCAATTCCGTTGCGTAATATTTTTATTTTAAGATCTCTGTATTTATTAATATTTTTATAAATATCAAATGCTGCTTTATAAGTTTTTATAGGTTTATCATTAACTTCAACAATAATGTCTCCTTTTTGCAATCCAAGTTGTGAAAAAACAGAACCTTTTTTGACTGATTGAATCTTAAAGCCCGCAATTTTACCATGTTTTATGATCTCTTTTATCGATATATCTTTCCAGATTGCTTTGAAGTCAGTACTATACTTTTTAACCAGATTTTTAGGTACTAATCGTACTGGCTCTTCTTCATCTGTTTGAGTTAATATTTTTTTTGGTTCAACTGGAATTGAGCTGTCATCTTTAAATGAGAGTTTGTAGTGTTGATTGTTTCTAATAAATATAGCTTCATATTTTGACAAACTGTCTAATTTGTACCCTTTGTATGTTTCCCCAACAGAAAGTATGTGTTGTTCTTTATCTTTTTTATCATAAAAGACTACAAAACCACTCTTTTTAGACTCCATATATATACCAGTAAGTTCCATATCATCAATTTTATAGAGTGGCTGTTTTGGTTTAACATCTTCTTTTTTTGTTTTGCTGTTTGTAGTATAAAAAGCATTTTTTATATTAAATCTCGTATATGGTGGTGTAACATCAGGAACAGTTATTTTAGTTACACCAGTATGTGGTAGAGTCATAAGTAATCCAACCATTATTGCTTTTATGACAACAAAGATGATAATTAATCTAAATATTAAAGATATGCTATTTTCAGAGAGCTTTATCATAGATATATTGTCCATTTATTGATTTCATCATGCTTAGTGTATTGGCATGGTTTTTTTTCATATTTGCTGATGGTGTAAGTACAATGTGTAACTTTCTTGTTTTTAAGTTTAAAGTTCCTACTGCTTTTCCAAAATTACCTTTTGACGCAAGATGAATATTTAGAGGATCTAATATAGAGTACGTTACTACTGCTTCATTAATTTTTTCAGGAAAAAATATTTTCATTGTTTTATCAAGCTTAATATTTTCTATTGTAAGTTTATTGTAAAAAAACAGTGGCAATAGTGATGTATCAGATATATTTGCAACAGTTATATCATCATATAAAAGAGATATATCTTTAACTGAAAAAATAAATATTTTATCTGATGGTGTTTCATCTGATAAAATGATATGCTCTTTTTTCAATATCTGTTCTAATTTATAATATAAATCAACTTTTGGTAAAAGAGCAATAGTAATCAGAATTGTAAAAACTATATAGCCAATAATTTTAATTAAACGTTTCAAAATATTACCTCCGCTTCAATGCGGGTTATATTTGTATCAGTTCTATCAATATCTATACGTTTAACTCTCATAGTTGAGTTAAAAATTCCTTTTACTAGCATATCTAAATCACTTTTTTTAATTCCACTAATTTTGAAATTTGCTTTTGTTCTTTTTATATTTTTTTCAATTTTAACATCTTTTCTGTTTTCAACTTTTTTCAATAAAGAGATTAACTTTTTCCTGTTTTTTTCAGGTGTATTATAGTTTTTCTCTAGAGCTTTTATGTAGCGTCCAATTGATTCAAGTTTAGCATTTACATTTTCAGTTTCAACTATCTTTTCTTGAATCATATGAGATTTGTATGCTACTGGAATTAAAATTAACAAAGCGGCAAAGAGATACCAGTAAGGTTGAATATATTTCATATCTCTGCCTTGATTTTCATTATTTTAGATTTTACTTTTATAGATTTAAGGGTCAATATTTTTTCTAGATACTTCTTTATTTTTTCTGCATTTTTGTCATTATGCAAAGAGATCTCAATAGAGACTCTTTTATCTGAAAGTGTTAATTTTCTAATAAATTCATACTTTCTATTTAGTGGTATTCGAAGCAATTTTGAAAAGATTTGTCTCTTTGAAATAATTTCATCTTTTATTGATTCCAGTTTTTTTATACGTGCCCGACGCTGGTAGCCAGTTTTAGGAATGTTATAAGCTTCATATAAATTTTTATTTTCCAATACTAGTTTGTTATATGCTTTATAATATGTTGTATATTCAACTATATAAATTACAGCAGCAATAAAGAGAGCGGCAGATATTTTTAATATACTTGAACGATCAACGGAGAAAGGGAGTCTTTTTGATATGTAGATATTAGTAGCTTTATAATTTGAAGCAAGTTTTAAAAACTCATCTAATGATACACTATCTTCTATAAACTCAGAAGGTAATTTGCAGATAATGCCATTATCATTAACAAGAGAGTATCCGTTTTTTAGATCAACAGGTTTTTCTATTAGTTTTATAAAGCTTTGTATAAAGTAGAATCTTTTTATCTTAGTTAAGTCAATACCTATAGACTCTAGGTATTCAGCGATCTTTTCTTCATCATATGCATAGATGTAAAACCATCCGCTCTCTTCTGCATATTCAGCAATATATTTATAGTTTCCATCTGGCAGACTGCCATCAAAAATAGCAGGCAGCAGTTTTTTTGCTTCATGAACCTTTTTTACAGGTAACTGCTCTTTTTTTACCCAATAAAAAGATGTAGAGAGTATGAGTCCAGTACAATTTTGCAGAGATGAGTTGTTCATCCCTTTGTCTACAAATTTTAGGTTCTCTGAACTGGCTTTCTTTTTAAAAAATAGTTTTTGAATATTTGATTGAAGTTTTTTTAATATCATAATAAAATTCAGTTCTGCTCCAATTATCATTATGTGTCAGTTCAATTGAACATTGCAAGAGTGGTACATATGTTTTTACTCCTGCTTTTGTTAGATCATTTTTTGCATTTCCAGATATTCCAGCATCTTCAAACTTTTCAACTGGAAATATGTCTCCTTTAGCTTTTAAATTTGCCAAACTACCAGAGTCAATTTCTGGTGAAATGGCTGCTACTAAAGTTGGATCAATATAATTAAAGTCGATCTCTTTATTTCTAAAACTAAAATATCTTTCCCACGGTATATTTAAAGCTCTATAATCTTCGCTTTTAAGCGCATAAAAACGAACAATTTTTTTAAAACGATCCATACTCTCTATAGGTCCTTGTTTGAACCATGGATCTTCTATCACTATCTCTGTCTCAATATACCGTTCTAGCTCATCACTATCAATAGAGTCAGCTATAGTGCTAATAAGTTTTTCTGGATCTGCTATTTTTAATGAATTAAATAGAGCAAAAACTATATCGTAGCATTTGTGAAACTCTGCTGAATCTATGTTTTTACCCAAACAATTTGGGTTAAATCCATAAGCTCCGCTTTTACAGTTCATCTCTATGTGAATACCACTTTTTTCATCATTTAAAATAAGCGGAAGTGATGTCAGCATATATAGACCCAAAGAGTCATTAATATCTTTAGATTCAGATTTTAATATTGATTTTAAATCATTAAAAATCAGATTTGATTCAGTATAAAAGTTTGTTGCATTTACTTTACGCAGAAAGTATTCACTTTGTGTCATTATTGCAGTTACTGTTATGCCGAGTGCAACAATAAAAAAGAGTGTTATTAGCAAAACTACTGCAGGGCGATCTGATTTTTTTAATAACAAAAAAACTCCCTTTCTTATTTACAAAATTATAACATATAAGGAAAGATGGTTTAACTTTTTGATTTTGAACATAATCTAAGATATAATTACTTACTTTATCTCATAATTAAGGTAATAATTCAATGGTTATAAAAGAGATACAGCAGTTTAGTGAAATTAGACCTAAAGCACGGGCATATTTATGCTATCTGTTATCACGCAATATTCCTAACCGTACTCCAGAAGTAACTTTAAATACAATAACCTCTGCCCTTAAAAAAATAAAAAAAGAGGTTAATGAGATCGATGCTTTTTATGTTTTGGATTCAAAGGGTCAACAGGTTATAAACAATATTAGTACTAATAGTAGTTATCGCGTAGGTGAAGGTGAAAATCGTGCAGACCGTGCTTACTATTATCGTGCGGTAAGAGAAAAAAGATGTATTTTAACTGATCCTTATCCTTCTAGAATAGAAGGAAAGTTGGTTGTAACAGCTGCTTATCCGGTTTACAATGAAAAAGGTGTGCTTCAATATGTTGTATGTGCAGATATACCACTAGATAAGCTGCTTCATATGGTTCACCCCTCTTCTGGAGAGACAGCTTTTGGACGTTTTACAAAATATTGTTATGCAGCCTTTTCTGTAGCACTGTTTGGTGTAGCAGTTATTCTTTTTATTAATGGTGTTAAAAGTTTTATAGTAGCAGAGTTTAATATATTGCATATTGATATAAAAGAGATGTTTGAAGCAACCATTCTGCTAACTCTTTCACTTGCTATTTTTGATTTGGTAAAAGCCATCTTTGAAGAGGAAGTGCTTGGGCAGCATAGGAAAGGCGAGGCAGACGATATACATAAAACAATGGTTCGCTTTTTAGGCTCAATTATTATAGCACTGGCTATAGAAGCATTGATGCTAGTCTTTAAATTCGCTATAATCGACCCTGAAAAATTGGTATATGCTGTTTACTTGATTGCCGGTGTAACAATGCTTCTTTTTGGGCTTTCATTTTATTTAAAAAGTATCAGAAAAGAGCGATAATTAAAGAGAGTTTATGATAGCAATAATTGATTATAATATGGGAAATCTAGCCAGTGTTCAAAATGCATTGGCAAAAATTGGAGCTGAGTCTAAAGTTGTTTCAGAACCTAATGATGTAAAAAATTATGACAAAGTTTTGCTTCCAGGAGTAGGGGCTTTTGGCGATGCAATGGAGCATTTGCGTCAAAATGGAATGGATGAAGCAGTTAAAGAGTTTGCTAAAAGCGGTAAACCAATGCTTGGAATATGTTTGGGAATGCAGCTTCTTTTTTCAAAAAGTTTAGAGTTTGGAGAGCATAAAGGGCTTAACCTTATTCCAGGTCAAGTTGTACCGTTTAATGATAATATGTTTAATAAACCTCATAAAGTCCCACATATGGGTTGGAATGAGCTTTTTGTACAGAAAGATACGCCTATATTTAGAAATTTACCAAAAGAGTTTTATCTATATTTTGTACACTCTTTTCATGCAGTAACTACAGATGAGTATGCCATAGGTAAAACGTGGTATGGATATGAGTTTGTAAGTGCTGTCCAAAATGGTAATATTTTTGGTATTCAGCCGCACCCTGAAAAGTCTCATGAGAATGGATTAGAGATATTGAGTAACTTTGTACAGATGTAAAATAAATGATGGAGAATTTTAATGGAGATATTGCCTGCAATAGATTTAAAGGATGGCAAAGCTGTTCGTCTAACAAAAGGCTTGATGGATAGTGCTAAAATTTACAGTGATGAGCCTTGGCAGTTAGCTAAAACATTTGAAGATATGGGTTCTAAATGGCTACATATAGTTGATCTTAACGGTGCATTTGCAGGAGAACCAAAAAATCTAGAACAGATTGAAAAAATTAGAGAAAATACCTCTTTAAAAATAGAACTTGGTGGTGGCATTAGAGATGAAGATACAATAAAACGTTATCTTGAGTTAGGAATTGATCGACTAATCTTAGGCTCAATTGCTGTCAAAAATCCTGATTTTGTTAAAGAGATGGCTGCAAAGTATCCTATAGCTGTTGGAATTGATGCAATTGATGGATATGTTGCAGTGGAAGGGTGGGCAGAAGTTAGTGAAATGAAGGCTACTGAGCTTGCAAAAGCTTTTGCTGACTGCGGTGTTGAAGCAATTATTTGCACTGATGTAGGAAGAGATGGTACACTTTCTGGAATAAATGTCGATTTTACTATAAGCATTGCCGAGGCAAGTGGTATAGATACTATTGCAAGTGGTGGTCTAAAGAGTATTAATGATATATTGGTACTGAAAAATACTGGCAAAGTTGCTGGTGTAATTGTTGGCAAAGCTTTTTATGAAGGATTGATTGATTTAGGTGAGGCCTTTAAACTTGTTTAAATGAGCTGAGTGTTAAAATTGAGCAATATATTCTACAAACTTAGATAAGAAGGATTTGCATTGAAAATCATGGTTGTTGACGACAGTTCTACAATGCGACGTATTATTAAAAATACATTAGGACGATTAGGGTATAAAGATCTTCTGGAAGCAGAAGATGGAGTTCAAGCTTGGGAATTGATGCAAGAGCATAAAGATGAAATAGGCGTATTGATTACAGACTGGAATATGCCTAATATGAATGGACTTGAATTAGTAAAAAAAGTACGTGGAGATGGCTCTTTTGAAGATATTCCTATTATTATGGTTACAACTGAAGGTGGTAAAGGAGAGGTTATTACTGCACTTAAAGCAGGAGTAAATAACTATATTGTTAAACCTTTTACTCCTCAAGTTTTAAAAGAGAAGCTTGAAGCCGTTCTTGGCGTAAATGATTGATGCAGGGCACCTATACAGAGCTGACGGTTACTCCGTCAGCGCATTTAGAACTCTTTTTAGATTTTCTACAGACTATTTTTCCAGACACTATTGAGATTACTGAAAATTCACTGATTATTAGATCTGAAGAGAGGCTGGATGATGTTATATGGGGAGTGCAACAGTTTGCAGAAGCACTTTCTAAGCAGTTTGGAAAAGAAATCAGTGTAAAAACTGTAACTGAGTCTAAAGAGAATATAGATTGGATCTCTAAATATCGGGAAGCAATTCGTCCTGTTGAAGTGGGTGATTTTTATGTATATCCAAGCTGGGAAGCACCAAAAGATGGAAAAAGAAATATAATGATTGATCCTGCATTGGCATTTGGCTCAGGTCACCATGAAACTACTGCCAGCTGTCTGCAAGCAATAAATAAATATGTAAAAGAGAAAGATACGTTTTTAGATGTTGGCTGTGGTAGCGGGATACTTGGTATTGCTGCATCAATGTCTGGTGCAATAGTAGATGCTTGTGATACAGATCCTTTAGCTGTTGAAAATGCACAGAAAAATTTTGCTCTAAATAATCAATCTATACGTAATATATGGGAAGGTTCAGCTCCTGCTGCAAAAGAGCAGTATGATGTTGTAGCCGCAAATATAGTAGCTGATGTATTGCGTATGATTGCAAAAGACTTAAAAAAATGTACTAAAGATAATGGATTATTGATACTTTCAGGAATACTTGATACAAAAGAGAGTTCTATTGAGGAAGTTTTTTCTGAACTTGAACTCATAGAGACAATCGCCAAAAATGAGTGGCGAACCAAAATTTATAGAAAACAAGGATAAAAATGGCGGACAACAATCCAAAAAAAGATCCAGATAACCAGAATTTTTTCAATAAAAATCCTCTGCTTACATTTGCGATCTTTTCTCTGCTTATCATAATACTTTTTAAAAGTTTTATAGGAACACAAGAGGGGCAGTTTGGTTCTCAAAATCAGACTGCATTTGGAGCGGCACCTGTTACACAAACAAAGACTATTCCGTATAGCGATCTTAAAAAGATGATCAAAGAGGGACGAATAAAATATGTCTCAATTGGTCAGACATTAATAAAAGCAGTTTCAAATGAGGGTGGATTTAAGATCCTCTATATTGCTAAAAAAGTTGGTGAAGACAATACTCTTATTCCTTTACTTGATAAGATGGGTGTTGAGTACAGCGGATACTCAGAAAGTAACTGGCTTGGAGAGGTACTTTTTGGCTGGGTACTTCCAATACTCATCTTTTTTGGTATCTGGATGTTCCTTGCAAGCCGTATGCAAAAAAGCATGGGTGGCGGAATTTTAGGAATGGGCAGTGCCAAAAAACTGGTAAATGCAGAAAAGCCTAATGTCAAATTTGATGATGTTGCCGGTGTAGAAGAGGCAAAAGAAGAGGTAATGGAGATAGTTGAGTTTCTTAAATTTCCTGAGCGTTACATTAGGCTTGGAGCAAAAATTCCTAAAGGAGTTTTACTTGTAGGACCTCCGGGAACTGGTAAGACACTTCTAGCAAAAGCTGTAGCAGGGGAAGCTGATGTTCCATTCTTCTCTGTAAGTGGATCAAGTTTTATTGAAATGTTTGTAGGAGTTGGTGCTGCAAGAGTACGTGACTTGTTTGAACAGGCAAAAAAAGATGCTCCGGCTATTATTTTTATAGATGAGATTGATGCTATTGGTAAAAGTCGTGCTGCAAATGGTCAAATAGGTGGTAATGATGAGCGTGAACAGACGCTTAATCAGCTTTTAGCTGAAATGGATGGATTTAGTTCAGATACACCTATTATAGTATTAGCGGCTACAAACCGCCCTGAAGTTCTTGATCCTGCGCTACTCCGTCCTGGACGTTTTGACCGTCAGGTTCTTGTAGATAAACCTGATTTTGAGGGACGAATTAAGATTTTAAAAGTACATGTTAAACATATAAAAATGTCTGAAGATACAAGTATTGAAGAGATTGCAAGACTTACTGCCGGATTGGCTGGTGCTGACCTTGCAAATATAGTTAATGAAGCTGCTTTGCTTGCAGGACGAAAAAATAAAGATCAAGTAGAGCAAGAAGATTTTATTGAAGCAGTAGAGAGAGCAATTGCTGGTCTTGAGAAGAAGTCTAGACGAATTTCACCAAAAGAGAAGCATATAGTTGCATACCATGAGAGTGGTCATGCATTGATTGCTGAAACAACACCTGGTGCAAAGAGTGTCTCTAAAGTCTCAATAATTCCTCGTGGTCTTGCTGCATTGGGGTATACTCTAAATACACCTGAAGAGAATAAATATTTGATGCAAAAACATGAATTGATTGCTGAAGTAGATACTCTTCTTGGTGGTAGAGCTGCTGAAGAGGTCTTTATAAAAGAGATTTCAACTGGTGCAAGCAATGACTTGGAGAGAGCTACAGATATTGTAAAAGCTATGGTAAGTCTTTATGGTATGAGTGATGTAGCTGGACTGATGGTTCTTGAAAAACAGACAAACCTCTTCCTTGGTAATGGAATGAGTCAAAAAGATTACAGCGACAAAACTGCCGAGGGAGTAGATGAGTTTATTAAAAACTTTCTTGATGAGCGTTATAAGCATGTAGTGAATAGACTTAAAGAGTACTCTGAAGCAATAGAGGAAATTGTTAAAGAGTTATTTAAAGCAGAAACTATTGAAGGTACAAAAGTTCGTGAAATAATCAGTGAGTTTGAAAAAAAAGAGGGGATTCCTACAAAACTGGTTGCGAACAAAGAGAGTTTGAAAGATGAACTTCTTGAAAAAGATCAGGGTGAAGATGATGAAAAGGGTGATGATAAGAGGGATAAATAATGACTAAAAACGGCTTTTTCCTCCCAAATGGGTGGCAATTTCTTATACCATTATGGGGTATAACTTTAGTTATTCTGATTTTTAGTGATGAAGTAATTTTAAATCTATTTTTGCTGGCTATTAGTTTTATAGCCGGCTATATTTTTTATATACCTGAGCGCACTCCTTTTGAAACATCTTCTTCAGCTGTTATTGCACCAGTGGATGGTGTTGTAAGCAAAGTAAATCAGGTTAATGGAAAGACAGTTATTACAATTGAAAAGAGTCTATTCGGCTCAAGTGCTGTTCGTGCTCCTGTCAATGGTTCAGTTATGGTAAAAGATATAAGACGAGGAATTTTTCTTGATAAGTTAGATCCTAAAGCTAAAGATTTAAATGAACAAGCAACTATCTCTTATCAATGGGGAGATGATATTGTAAATATATCTCTTAAATGTGGCTTTTACTCTTGGGGACTTGCATCTTTTTCACAAAAAGAGAGAGTTCTTGCCGGAGAATTTCAATTACAGATGAGTGATGGTGTAATAGAGATAGAGTTACCTGAAAATGTAAAAACTGAAGTATCTTTTGGTGATAAAGTATTAGGCGGATATTCTGTTATAGCTTACGGACGAGATGACATCGCGTAATTTTCAGATTATTTATCTGCTCCCAAATCTCTTTACTGCAGCATCAATTTTTACAGCTGTAATATCGATTACAGCTGCTATTAATGGAGATTTTGAAAAGTCTGCTTGGTTGATTTTTCTTTCGCTTGTATTTGATGGTTTAGATGGTAGAATTGCCAGACTAACGCATACAACCAGTAAATTTGGTGTTGAGTTTGACTCACTTGCCGATATAGTCGCATTTGGTGTTGCTCCTGCTATGCTTCTATACTTTTATGTTGGACAAGATTATGGCAAGTTTGGTACTCTTGTGATGGCACTTTTTATAATTTTTGGTGCAATCAGACTTGCCCGATTTAATGTAATGAGTCCAAATGTTGATCCTACCGTATTCATAGGTATTCCTATTCCAACTGCTGCTATATTTGTATCGATTTGGGTTTTAATGTTTCTAAGATATGACTCACTGAATAATTATAACTGGCTTCTTCTTGTTGGAACACTTTTTATTTCATTATTGATGGTAAGCAATATTAGGTATCCAAGTTTTAAAAAGATAAATTTAAAAAAACCAATGCTGACAAAGATTCTAATTGCACTAATTAGTTTTTCATCTTTGATGTATCTATATCCTGTTGAAGGTTTTACGCTAATCGTTACACTCTATATGTTGTGGGGAGTTGTAAGAGCTGTTTATACTCTTGCTAGAAAAAAGCTGCCTTTGCATTCTTGATCCTGTTATGCTATATTATATGGTATACTTACAAGATTTAAAAAGAGGAGACATTATGTTTGGAACCGACATAGGTCGGATCAAAGCGATCAAATACTTACCTAAAATAGAGATTAAAAACACACTTCTGCACCTCTTCTTCTAATACCAATTTTTTAAAATACTATTTTCATACAAAAAAATAACTCAAGGATATACAATGCAAAAAGAGAGAGTTTATATATTTGATACCACATTAAGAGATGGTGAGCAAAGCCCTGGTGCATCTATGAATACAGAAGAGAAGATTAAAATTGCAGCTCAGCTTGAGCGTCTTGGTGTTGACATTATTGAAGCAGGGTTTGCAGCTGCAAGTCCTGGAGATTTTGATGCAATAAGACGAATTTGTGAAGTTGTAAAAAAGAGCACTGTCTGTTCACTTGCTAGAGCAGTTGAAAGAGATATTGTTAAAGCTGGAGAGTCTCTTAAAGATGCAGCTAATAAAAGAATTCACACATTCATAGCTACCAGCCCTATTCATATGGAACATAAGCTTAAAATGACACCTGATCAGGTGATAGAGCGTGCAGTAGAAGCTGTTAAACTTGCAAAGAGTTTTACAGATGATGTGGAGTTCAGCTGTGAGGATGCCGGGCGTAGTGAAATGCCATTTTTAAAAGAGATTTTAGATGCAGTCATAGAAGCAGGTGCAACTACTTTAAATATTCCAGATACAGTAGGTTACCGACTTCCTCAAGAGTTGGGGGAGATGATAAAAGAGTTGCATGAGCATGTTGGTGACAGAGCAATTATATCTGTTCATTGCCACAACGATTTGGGTCTTGCTGTAGCTAACTCTCTTTTTTCTGTAATGAATGGAGCAAGACAGATAGAGTGTACCATTAATGGTTTGGGAGAGCGTGCCGGAAATGCTGCTCTTGAAGAGATTGTTATGGCTATGAAGACACGCTCAGATGTTTTTGGGTTTGTTGAAACAGGAATCAATACAAAAGAGATATATCCTACAAGCAGGCTTGTATCTGCAATTACAGGCATAGAGCCTCAACCTAACAAGGCAATTGTTGGTAAGAATGCTTTTGCACATGAGAGTGGAATTCATCAAGATGGTGTTCTTAAGTGTCAAGAGACATATGAAATTATGAAAGCCGAAGATATCGGCTTAGAGAAAAATAGAATCGTTTTAGGTAAGCACTCTGGACGACATGCCTTTAAAGAGAGACTTGAAGAGTTAGGGTTTGATTTGAGTCAGGAGGATTTAAACAGAGCATTTGAACGGTTTAAAGTTCTTGCAGATAAGAAAAAAGAGATTTTTGATGATGATATACGAATGCTTATTGCCAATGAGATTACAAATATTCCACAAACTTTTGAATTGGTTGGACTTCAAATAGCAGACTGCTCTGCTGGCGTTCCAAGTGCTGCTGTTACCATACGACATAATGATAAAGAGATTACCGATGCAGGTATAGGTGATGGTACAATAGATGCAATTTTTAAAACAATAGATAGAATAAGCGGACACACAGGACTTTTAAAAGATTATAGAGTTGAAGCTGTTAGTCAGGGCAAAGATGCTTTGGCAAAAGTTGTTGTCAATGTACAGTTTGATGATAGTAAAAGTGCTGTTATAGGACATGGATTAAGTATAGATACAATGCTTGCAAGTGCAAAGGCATATATAGGAGCTTTAAACAGTTACCTCTCTATGCTTCCTTCAGATTGTCAAATAGATAGTTGTGAGGGAGTTTAAATTTTGCGCCCCATTGGGCGCATTTCCTAACTCTTAATTCCTAGCTCTTAACTCTTTTTTTACAATATCAAAATCAAAAAACTTAGATTGAAATATGCCGTCAGGAATTTTTCCAAACTGAATGGCTGCTGCTTTTATGTTTTCTTGTTCAAGATATAGAAGCCCCAAAGCGTATCGGCTTTCATAATTATTTGGATCTTCCAGTTTTGCAAGTTCAAAGAGTGCTACAGCGTTTGCAGTATGTTTAGATCCAATTGCTGCAATTCCTGCAAGAAAGAGTGTTCTGCTGTCTTGATGTTTGTATTGATCAACCAGTTGGTTAAATAGAACATAAGCCTCTTCAAATCGTTTAAGATAGATATTGCTTTGAGCCAATGCTTCAATAATTCCAGATGGCTCTTCAGTCTCTTTCATTAATTGCTCTTCAAGCTGTTTGACAAATGGATATAACGTACCAGTTATAAATCGTAAAAGAATAAAATTTTCACGAATAAATGTGCTTCCATAATATACAGAATTTAAATCGATAGTATGATGCTTTAAGTAATTTATTGCTTTTGCTGAAAATGTCTTAATGTCTGTTTCATTGGACATCATTATGAGGTTTAGCATATTGGTAATGACATTTCTTGGCATACTGTTATACAAAATTGTAGTTTTTAGCTTTGCGCGATGGTGATCGCCTAGATTTGATGCTATAAGTATATCTAGTATCAAGAATATTGGGCGATTTTCATGTTTTGAATCAAGCCATTTAGATGCTGCAGTAATATTTCCTTTGTAGTAGTAAAATAGTGATTGATAAAATAGTTGAAGAGTTGTAGGGTCTATAAACTTACGTAAATCTTCTTGTAAAAATTTTTCTACTTGAGGAATATGTTTGTGAATTAATGCTTCACAAAAAAGAGAAAAAATTCCAGAAAGAAAATTTGATGAATCCAAATGATAACTTCTTAAAAAATGTTCATGTGCTTTGGTATAGTTTCCTAGTTTGGCATATGTTAATGCAAGATTATAGTGTAAAATAGAGTGGTTTGGATAGTGCTTAAGTGCTTTGTTAAATATCTCATTAGCTTTTAAAAGACGATTTTCTATTGCATATTTGATAGCTTTTGAAATCATAAGGTTTGCTCTTGATAGACTAGAACTGCGAGAGAGATACTTTGAAGCTTCTTCCTCTTCATCTACATAAATTGCAGCATTTCCCTTTTTAATATAATTAAGAGTTTGTGTTGCATTAAAAACTTTAAATGGTGCAAATTCAAAGATTAATTTATATGAAGTTGGACTTTTTATCAACTCATTGAGTGAAATTTTCTGCTGGGCTGCATCAACATCTGTAACTGCAGAAGATAATTTTGTTTGAATTGGATATACCTCATTAACCTTTTCTTTATAGTCACTTTCAAGCTCTTTTAGCAGTTTTGCTGCCTTTGAAGTCATTCTGTTTTTAAGATAGACAAGTGCTAATGATTTTTTGCTTTGCAGTGGATAGTTAGAGTTTGTAAGTGCTTTTTTAAGGTAATTTGCCGCTAATGAATAGTCTCCAATTCTTGCATACATTTGTCCTAAAATAAGATAATCATCCGGTCCTACAACTTTTTCAATATGATCAATTGCTTTCAAAGGATAAGATAATATAAGATAAGATGCAGCTGCAATATGATTTTGTTCATATGCATAGCTGTTTGTAGTAGAATGATTGATAGCACTTAGAATATCATAGTAGTTGCCTTTATAGTAATTTATTAAAGCAAATAGATAGCTGTATAAAGAAGAGTTGTATGTATCGGGAAGATAGGCTTCAGCCATTTGTATATAGTACGAAAATAGATTTTTATCTTTTAAATGAAGAGAACATACTGCTGCATTTAATGCACTGATACATTGATTTTCATTATTTTGAATAGCTTTTTTAAAAGAGTCAATTGCTTCTTTGTAGCGTCCTTTGCGCATTTGTGCCACACCAAGGTTGTAGTTTGATATAGATTCACTGTAAGTTGCAATCTGTTCAAAAAGTTTTAAAGCCTCTTTTTTATTGCCACGGGCATATAAAATATTTGCTTTTTTTATCATGGTTTCTATTTGAGATTTTATTTTAACGATTGATTTTTTTTCAGCAGTTTTTATTTTTGAAACAAGTTCATCTGTAGATTTACCTATTTCACTTTTATTGTTATTATTTTTTATAAAAAAAATAAGCAATAATATTAATAAAACTAATATTATTACTCCAATTATTATGAGTATAAGCCTCTTTTTTTTCTTTTCATCATCTTGGTTTTGAAGTGATTCATCATCTTTTGAAGACTCATCAGACTCGTCTTCTTCAATAATGATTACCTCTTCTTCTTCCTCAGCCATGACAAATCTTTACAGATACTTTTTCAATACTTCTGGAATAGTAATAGAACCGTCTGCTTGTTGGTAATTTTCCATTATAGCTATAAGTGTTCTACCTACAGCAAGGCTAGAGCCATTAAGTGTATGCACCAATCTGTTTTTCTTCTCATCTTTGTATCTGATTTTTGCCCTCCTTGCTTGGAAATCTTTTGTATTTGAGATTGAGCTGATCTCTCTATATTTGCCTTGTCCTGGCAGCCATACTTCAAGATCAACTGTTTTAGCAGCACTAAATCCCATATCTCCAGCACAAAGAAGCATATGACGGTGCGGCAGACCAAGTGAAGTTAGAAGCTCTGATGCACAATTGACCATTTCATTGAAAACTTTTTCACTTTGATCCGGAGTAGTAATAGATACAAGTTCAACTTTGTCAAACTGGTGCTGTCTGATGATTCCTCTTGTATCGCGTCCTGCAGAGCCAGCCTCTTTTCTAAAACAAGGAGTATATGCAGTAAGTTTTAGAGGCAGATCCTCTTTTTTTAGGATTTCATCACGAAAGAGGTTTGTAAGAGGAACTTCTGCAGTTGGGATCATATATAAAGATTCACCCTCAATTTTAAATAGGTCATCTGCAAATTTTGGAAGTTGGCCTGTACCAAAAAGAGATTCTTCGTTTGTCATAAATGGTACATAAACCTCTTCAAATCCACGCTCACGGTTGAAGTCTAGCATATAGTTTATAAGAGCTCTTTCCAATCTTGCACCCATAAAACGTAGTGCACTAAAACGGCTTTTTGCAATTTTGACACCACGTTCAAAATCTATCCAACCATTTGCTTCAGCCAACTCCCAGTGCTCTTTTGGTTTGAAGTCAAAAGTTGTTGGCTCTAGAACACGTTTTATTTCAACATTATCTGACTCATCAACTCCATCTGGTACATCATTGTCTGGTATATTTGGAATAGTTGCAGCTAACTCTAAAAGTTTCTCATCAAGAGTACGGAGTTCATCGTTTAAAGCAGATATACGAATTTTATTTTCAGCAACCTCTTTTTGAAGTTCGGTAATATCTTTACCTTCACGCTTATATTGACCAAAGAGTTTGCTTTTTTGGTTCTGTTCAGCCTGTGCAGCTTCTAATCTTTTTTGAACACCTTTTTTCTCTTCAAAGACTATTTTTAGTTTTTCTAGCAGTTTTTCGTCGATACCACGCCGTTTTAGAGAAGTAGCAACGGTATCGAACTCTTTTTCTAATTGCCGAAGATCGACCATGCGTTTCCTTAATATAGATATTTTTATTAGCTCTATTTTACTCAAAAATAGATTATATTCATATTGTTGAAACGATAGTCTCTCTGTTTATTCGTTAAAATTACTGTTTACAAGATAGTTCAAGCTTAATTGTAAAGTTATTTTCCTCTTTTTCTATATGAAATCGGTGCTTTTTGCAGTAATCTTTATTCATATGATTGGCAATTTTAAGAGCAGTATATTCTGCTTCTTCTGCTGATTCAAATGATTGAGGTAGATTAAGCTCTTTATCTTGTTTTGCACAACCACACATTTTTTCAATGTTAACTGTATACATGGACTCTCCTTTTTTTGTTTTG
This sequence comes from Hydrogenimonas thermophila, assembly GCF_900115615.1. Classification (NCBI taxonomy): domain Bacteria; kingdom Pseudomonadati; phylum Campylobacterota; class Epsilonproteobacteria; order Campylobacterales; family Hydrogenimonadaceae; genus Hydrogenimonas; species Hydrogenimonas thermophila. The sequence goes on from NZ_FOXB01000005.1 coordinate 49,782, forward strand.
TTAAATTATCCATATATGCGCTTAAAAAGTGTCATTCCTATGGTTGTTGCTAAAATACATAAAAATGTATTAAGAGTAATATTAGCAAAAGCTCTACCCCACAGCCCTTCTTGCAGCATTGTTACTGTCTCTAGTGAAAATGTGGAGAATGTAGTAAGTGCTCCTAGCATACCGGTTATAATGAGTGCTTTTTGATGAGGAGAGATAACATTTTCAAAGTAAAGAGCCATAAAGCCTATAATAAAACTGCCTAAAATATTTACAGTCAGTGTTCCTATAGGAAATAGGGGAGAAAATAGTTTTTGTATCCAAGTGCTAATGGTAAAGCGTAATATTGCACCTATAAATCCACCGGTACCTATAGCTAAAAGAAGAGACAGTTGCATTAAAAATCTTCCTTACAACTGTGCTTGTAAGATACAACATCTACCTCACTGATTGTCATTAATCCCTCTTCAATAATTTTATCTGCAGAATCAAGGAAAGAGTCTATTTTCTCTTCGGTATCTATTATTTCAATAACAAGAGGCAGTTTTTGATTTAAACTCCAAATATTAAATGAGTGCAGTTCAGAGTGAGCTCCTATGCCTGCAACAGCTTTATAGACTGTTGCACCGGCAATACTGTTTTCTTTACATTTTGATAGAAGCACTTCCCATAAAGGCTTGCCATCTAGTTTATCTTCACTGCCAATATAGATGCGAAGTAATTTTCGTTTACCTATGTAATGTTTCATAACTTTTATATTTCACAAGAGATTTCAAAAACTGCTTTATTGGCTTTTTCCATAGTTTTTGCAGCTTCCTCTTTTGCGATTTTATTTCCTTTTTCTATGATTCCATCAATAGTATCATCGTCAAGTTTTGCACGTCTTTCTCTCATTGGCTCTAGTAGATTTTCTATGCTATTGGCACAAATCTTTTTACAGTCAAAACATCCAATTGTACCTGCTCGGCACTCATTTGCTATTTGCTCTACTGTAGCATTATCAGTCAATGCTTTATGATAGTCATATACCAAACAAACATCAGGATTGCCCGGATCATTTCGTCGTACACGCTGGGTATCTGTTTTTGCACCTCTAAGCTTTTGCCATACCTCTTCAGGAGTATCTGAAAGGAAAATAGCATTATTGTAACTTTTGCTCATTTTTCTTCCATCCAATCCAAGAAGTCTGGATGTTTGTGTCAGCATCTCTTTAGGCTCTTTAAATACTTCGCAGTTAAAGAGGTGATGAAAACGGCGAACAATCTCTCTTGTAATCTCTAAATGAGGTTTTTGATCTTCTCCAATAGGTACAACATCGGCTTGATAAAGTATGATATCAGCTGCTTGAAGTACAGGATATGTTAAAAATCCAGCAGTATGTATATCTTTATGTTGCATTTGTGCCAACTGATCTTTATATGTAGGGTTTCTCTCCAACCATCCAAGAGGGGTAATCATATTTAAAAGAACATACAGCTCTGCATGCTCTTTAATGGCACTTTGTACAAAAAGAGCGCTCTTTTCAGGGTCTATACCTGCAGCAATCCAATCTTTTACTAACTCTTTTCCCAAAAGGCGTAGGTTCAGTTTATCTTCATAGCTTGTAGACAGAGCATGCCAGTCAGCTACAAAAAAGTGACATTCATTATTTTCTTGTAAATTTACCCAGTTTTTTAAAACACCCAAATAGTGTCCTAGGTGAAGTTTTCCGGTAGGTCGCATGCCGCTGACAATTCGCATCAAACATCCTTAAAATTTTTTTGGCAATTATAGCCAATCATCATTTTAGAAGGGTTTAATTTGCATCGGATTAAAATTAGACACAAATTTTTAAAAAGGGTTTTCTTATGAATTTAGAGAAAGTCATTTCAGGCTTTTTTATTATTATGGCTCTTACACTGAATTTTGGTTTCTTTTATGGTGACCCTTCAGTGCTTGAACAGCATAACAGATATGAACTTTTTGCTGCAATTGTTGTAAACTTGATTGCTACAATCTATAAACTTGGAGATAAAACACAGCTTGGAGCGGTACTTCTTGCTACTAGTCTTGTTGCAGACATACAGTTGATTGGAGCTGCATCTATATGGGCATTAGGTGAGTATGTAACTGGAATGAATGTAGAGACGGTAACTGCTATTATCTCTTTTTCTGGCGGTGCATTGTTGGCAAATATTATTTCAGTTATACTCTTTACAGGTGATGTTCTAAAATCTAAAAGGTAACATACGTTGCAAAATAACTCATTATATCTGATCATTAAACGTATGCGTACTCCTATGTACGTATTGGTTGTGACTTTCTCTATTTCAATTCTTGGAATGGTTCTCATTCCTGGTGTTGATGATCAGGGTAATACATACCATTTAAGCTTTTTTGATGCATTTTACTTTGTATCTTATATGGCAACAACTATAGGGTTTGGAGAATCACCATATGAGTTTACATATCCTCAGCGTTTATGGGTAGGTTTTTGTATCTACCTGACTGTTGTAGGTTGGTTCTATGCTATAGGTTCAATAATTTCATTAGTACAAGATAAAGTATTGGCTGCACAGATAGCTTTGGCTCAATTTCAAAGAAAAATAAGAAAAATGGAAGATCCTTTTATTATCTTTGTTGGTTATAACTCTATGACCAAAGCTATTATAGACAGATTAACTGTTGATGGCATTAGAAGTGTTGTTATTGAAAAAAATGAAGATAAGATCAAAATGCTCTCTTTGCAAAATTATGCTATTGAAGTTCCTGCACTTGTCGGTGATGTTGAAGACCCAGAAGTCTTTAGAATAGCGGGAATCCATAAACATAATTGCAAGGCTGTTGTTTCTCTTTTTAATGATGATGCAATGAATTTGCAAGTTGCTCTCTCTGCAAAATTGATGAATAAAAATGTAACTGTTATTGTTGAAGCTACAGAAGAGGAGTATGCACAAAACCTTAAGACAATAGGTGCTGATATAGTTGAAAACCCTTTTAAAATAGTTGCAAAACGTATCTATTTGGCACTGAAGTCACCATCTCTTTTGATGCTTGAACAGTGGTTATATGGCGATCCTTTAGTTCTAAGAAAAAAAGATCGCCTTCCAAAAAGCGGAAAATATATAGTTTGTGGCTATGGCCGTATGGGAACAGCACTGGAAGTTGGTCTAAAACGTGCAGGCATAGATTATGTTTTTATTGAAGCTAGTCCTGAAAAAGCTGCGAAAGCTAAGCGTGGTGAAAAGGTGATCATTGGAGATGCTGATGATAAGAAGATACTTTTAAAGGCAGATGTGCAAGAAGCATCTTGTATAATTGCTGCAACAAAAGATGACTTGTTAAATCTTTCAATCATAATGGCTGCAAAGAGAATCAATCCAAAGATCTATACTGTTGCACGTGAAAATCGTTTGAATGATAGTATTGTTTTTAAAGCTGCCAAAATAAATCGTGTAATTATGATAGAAACTTTAATGGTAAAAAAGACTTACAATATTATTGCAAGACCTTTGGCAGACAGATTTATACGTTTAATGGGTTACAGAGGTGAAGAGTGGGGAAAACGTGTTATTACTCTTTTAAAAGAGCATATTAATAATAATCCTGAAACTCTGGAGACAGTAATAGATGAAAATCATGCTTATGCTCTTGTTAAGTATTTAAAAGAGGGAAAAGAGGAGTTGCCATACTCCATTTTGTATAGAAGAAGAGATGATTGTACAAAGAGCAATACGCTGTTAATTTTATATATTAGAAGGGGAGAGGAAGAGATTTTACTTCCTGAACCAAATATTCCAATACAAATTGGAGATGAAGTATTGATAGCCGGTACAAAAGATGCTTTTGAAGATGTAGAGTACATTATGGAAAATATTTATGAACTCTACTATGTATTGAAAGGCAAAGAGTGTGAGCTACCCATTGCCCGGAAGCTAATGTTGAAATTTAAGTGCTAAAATAAGTTAGCTCTTAATCTTCACTGTTATCCTCTTCTCTTTCTCCACGTTTTTTAGGAATAAGAATCAGAGGTGTTCCTTCCAAATCAAAATTTTCTCTTATTTGGTTGCTTAAATAGCGTATATAGCTGAAATGAATTCCTTTTGGTCTATTTGATATTAGTGCTATTTTAGGAGGCTTGATTTCATATTGTGATGCAAACAGTATGTTTACAGCTTTTCCTTTAAAACTTGGAATATGGTGTTTGATTGTAGCATTTTTGATAACATCATTAAGCTCTCGTGTAGGAATGTGACGAGTATAGTTTTCATAAACTTTTAAAAGCATATCGGTGATTTTATGTACTCTCTTTTTCGATTTTGCCGATACAGTTATAACTGGTGCCCAACTAAGGAATTTAAATCGGTAGCGCAGCTCCTCTACAATTTCATCATAAGTTCCTAAAGCTTCATCCCATTTATTTAGAACAATTATACAGCCAAGTTTGTACTCATCTACAAGTCCTGCAATCTTTTCATCAAGTTCACTCAAAGGTGCGCTTGCATCTAATACCAGCAGAGCAATATCTGCTTTTTCCAGCATTTGTCTTGTACGACCCAATGCATACCGCTCAATACCTTGAATTTTTCCACGACGACGCAGACCAGCAGTGTCTATAAAAGTAACTGTTTTATCTTTTACTATAATCTTTTCATCAACAGGGTCTATTGTAGTTCCTGCAACATCACTTACAACAGCACGTTCGCTTCCCAGCAGTGCGTTAAGAAGAGAACTTTTTCCAACATTGGTACGTCCTATGATAGCAACGCCGATTTCATTAAGGTTCTCTTCTTCTTTGAGAGTACCGCTTTCATCAAAACGGGAAATGAGATTTTCCAATGCATCATCTTCATCATCAAGTTCTAAAACAAGTTCAGGTTCATCCAAATGACTTTTTATCCACTCTATCAATTGACCTACACGACGATTATGTGATACAGAGATTGCAAACTGGTTTTGTGCACCAAATTCACTAAACTCCCAGGCTCTCTCTTCCTCTTTATCATTATCTATTTTATTGATTACCAATGCTATTGGTTTTCCAAGGCTTTGAAGTTTGTAAAAGAGCTGTTTGTCACGACCATCTGGCAAACTCTTTCCATTTACCATATAGATGATTATATCGGCAATTTCTGCTGCTTCTATTGCTTTGTTTTTTACACTTCGAAACAGCTCTGTGCTCTCATCTATTCCGCCGGTATCTACTATCTCTGCCTCTTTGCCGTCAAAGTCTATTAACTCTTTTTTTACATCACGTGTTGTTCCTGCCATATCTGAAGTAATGGCTATTCGACGTTTTGCGAATCTGTTAAAAAGTGAGCTTTTTCCTACGTTTGGTTGTCCTAAAATTGCTATTTTTTTCATCTCTCTCTTTTGTTTGCAAGAATTTAATAGGATTTTATCAAATATTATGTTTAAATACACTGATTAAAGGAAAATAGTATGAGTAAAGTTATGAAATGGTTAGCAAGTTTAATTATTTTAGTATCGATTTTACAGGCTGAAACTATTGATGCCAAATATAAGATAGAGTATGGAATTTTTGGTAAAATGGGTGAGTCTGAGGCTAGACTTGTAAAAAAAGATGGTCATTACAAGATAAAGATGATAGCATATGCTACAGGTTTGGCAAAGGTTCTTAGCGGAGGACGTGTTGAAGTGTATGAGAGTGAAGGTACCATTATGCCTGATGGTACATTAAGACCAGATGTTTTTCGTAAAGATATAAGCCGTAAGGGTAAAAAGCGTATTAAAATCTATACATTTAATAGAAAAGATAAAAAAATTGAGTATAAAGAAGAAAGATTTAGAGATGGCAAATTAGAAAGCGAAAGCAGTGGCATACTTCCTTATTTTGCTGAGAATGATATAATTTCACTCTATTTCAATGTAAAGACTATTTTAAAAAACTGCCAAAAGCCTTTTGATAAGATGTTAAAAGCTGTAGGTGCACAGAAAAACAGTGGAAATGTTCGGGTTTCTACTGTAGTTGGTGATGATATTAAAAAGGTTAAAGATTTATTGGGTGAAGCTTCCTGTTATCTTAAAGTAACTGTTTATCAAAAGCTTTTTGGCTCTAAAGGTGGAGAGTTGTATCTTGGATTGAGACCAGATTTTGTAGTTAAAAAAGCAGTTTTAAAAGATGTTATTATGTTTGGCGATATTCGCGGTAACTTGACTCAGTTTTCTAAGCACAACTGAAAGTGAAAGCAAGACTTTTAAAAATTGATGCCGGTGTTCGGTATATGCTTTTTGCATCTTTAATGTTTGCATTAATGGGTGCATTTGCAAAAATGTTGAGTTCTCATCTTCCTTCTATTGAAGTAGTCTTTTTTCGCAATGTCTTTGGCTTTTTTTTAGTAGCTGCTACTATTCTTAAAAAACCTATGACACATACCGGTGGAAAGCCATTTTTACTTCTCTTTAGAGGATTGATGGGCTTTTTGGCACTTTTGGCATTCTTTTACAATATTGGTCATATCCCTTTGGGTGATGCAATGACATACTCAAAAACTTCACCAATATTTACAGCTCTGTTTGCTTGGATCTTTTTGAAAGAGGCACTGGGTGTTCGTGGGTGGCTTGCTCTTGCTATAGGTTTTATCGGCATTGTTTTAATAGCAAAGCCAACTGGCATGATGTTAGATAAAACTGCATGGCTTGGAATTTTCAGCGGAGTAGGAGCAGCACTTGCATACACAGCGGTGCGAGAATTAAGACAGTATTACGATACACGTGCAATTGTTCTCTCATTTATGGGCGTAGGTACTGTTGGACCACTTGTTTTAATGGCACTCTCCCCATATGTAGCAACAGAAGAGCTTGATATGCTATTTGCTTCTTTTGTTATGCCATCAGGAGTAGAGTGGGGATATATTATTATGCTGGGGCTGTTTGCAACACTTGCTCAAATATATATGACTAAAGCTTATGCAGCAACACAGGCTGGAATTGTTGGGGCAGTAAGTTATAGCAATATTCTATTTTCTATTATGGTTGGATTATTAATTGGAGATCCTTTTCCTGATCCAATTACTTGGGGAGGAATAGCTCTAATTGTTACTGCGGGGATTATTGTTGCAAGAAAAAAGTAGTATAGAAAGGAATGAGATGATTTTAATAGCAGGACCTTGTGTAATTGAGAGTAGAGACTCTGTTTTTCGTATTGCAGAATCGTTAAAAAAGTATGATGAAGATGAGACTATAGATTTCTATTTTAAAGCCAGTTTTGACAAGGCAAACCGTACATCACTAGAGAGTTACCGTGGACCAGGTCTTGAAGAGGGAATGAAGATATTTGAAGAGATAAAAAAAGAGTTTGGATACAAAACATTGACAGATGTACATGAATCACATCAGGTTCAAAGAGTCAGTGAAGTTGTCGATGTTTTACAGATTCCCGCTTTTTTGTGTCGTCAAACAGATTTGTTGGTAGCAGCAGCAAAGACTGACTGCATTGTGAACATTAAAAAGGGACAGTTTATGGTTCCTGCAGATATGCAGTATTCTGTACTTAAAGTTCTTAAAACCAGAGGTTTTGAAACGTGCGATTATGAAACAAGTAAAAAAGCGGGTGTCTGGTTGACTGAAAGAGGTTCTACTTTCGGTTATGGAAACTTGGTTGTAGATATGCGCTCTCTTCCTATTATGCGAAAGTTTGCACCGGTAGTTTTTGATGCTACTCACAGTGTTCAAATGCCAGGGCAGGGTGGAAAAACAGGCGGTGACAGCTCATTTGTTCCTTACTTAGCTCGTGCAGCTGCAGCAACCGGAGTAGATGGTTTCTTCTTTGAAACACATTTTGATCCGGCATCTGCTTTAAGCGATGGTCCAAATATGGTACGATTGGAAGAGTTGGAAAAGCTTATTGAACAGATTAAAGCTATTAGAGAAATAGTGCAGTAGTATGGTAAAATAGCAAAAATTCAAATGAAGGTAGTTTGATGAATGTTATAGAAGGAAAGTTAAGATTACACGGCAGTGAAAATATTGCTATCATAGCAAGCAGATTTAATCATATTATTACTGATCGTTTAGTTGAAGGTGCTCGTGATGCCTTTTTGCGTCATGGTGGTAAAGAGGAAAACTTAGATCTTATTTTAGTACCTGGAGCTTTTGAGATTCCATTTGCTCTACAAAAGGCTCTTGCAAGCGGTAAGTATGATGGCGTTTGTTGTGTTGGTGCTGTCATTAGAGGTTCTACTCCACACTTTGATTATGTTGCGGCAGAAGCAACCAAAGGAGTAGCCAGTACAACGCTTAAATATGGCAAACCTGTAGCATTTGGAGTACTTACTACCGATACTATTGAACAAGCAATCGAGCGTGCAGGTAGTAAAGCTGGAAATAAAGGTTTTGAAGCTATGGCAGGCGTTATAGAGATGCTTGATCTATACCGGGCAATGGAGGAGTAATGGCAACACGTCATCAGTCCAGAGGGGCAGTAATAGGTCTTTTATATGCCCACGATATAGGTAATCCTGAAGTTCAGCAGTTTAGTGAAGATCTGCTTGAAGAGAAGAAGATAAGAAATAAGCAAAGAGAGTTTGCACTTGGTCTTTATAATGGTGTATTGAGTCATTTAGAGACTATCGATAGTGAGATTAAGGCACATCTGAAAGATTGGGACTTTGAGCGTTTAGATCATGTTGACAAGTCAATTTTGCGTTTAGGTACATATGAATTGCTTTATACCGAACTTGATAGAGCTGTTGTTATCAATGAAGCAGTTGAGCTTGCAAAAGAGCTTGGCAGTGATCAGTCTCCAAAATTTGTCAACGGTGTTCTTGATGCTATTGAAAAGACCACTTCTAAAAAGGGTGAAGAGGCATGAGCCGTCTTAGCAAAGAGGAGGCGGTTAATCTGATCCGTAATGCAGACCTTAAAACACTTGGTCGTATGGCAAGTGAAATGAAGGCAAAACTGCATCCTAAAAAGATTACTACATTTGTTGTAGACCGTAATATAAACTATACAAATGTATGTTGGGTCGATTGTAAATTTTGCGCCTTCTATAGACACGGTAAAGATGATGATGCTTATGTTTTAACTTTTGAAGAGATTGATCAAAAGATTGAAGAGCTTCTATCGATTGGTGGTACGCAGATCCTTTTTCAAGGTGGTGTGCATCCTAAACTTAAAATTGAGTGGTATGAAGAGCTTGTAGAGCATATTCATCAAAAGTACCCAGAAGTTACTATTCACGGATTTAGTGCAGTTGAAATAGACTATATTGCCAAAGTATCACGCATAAGTGTTGAAGAGGTGCTTAAGCGCCTGGCTGCAAAGGGACTTAGCTCTATTCCAGGAGCTGGAGCTGAAATTTTAAGTGACAGGGTGCGAGATATAATAGCACCTAAAAAGATAGATGTCAAAGATTGGCTTGGTGTCCATAGATTGGCACATAAAAATGGCATTAAATCTACAGCTACAATGATGTTTGGTACAGTAGAAACAGATGAAGAGATTGTTGAGCATTGGGAGCACATACGAAATCTTCAAGATGAAACTGGCGGCTTTCGTGCTTTTATTATGTGGAGTTTTCAGCCGCACCATACAAAGCTAGCAGAAGAGGGTATAGTTACCAAAAAAACAAGCCCTAATCGATACCTTAGACTTCTTGCTGTTAGTAGGCTTTTTCTAGACAATGTTAAAAATATCCAAAGTTCATGGGTTACTCAGGGAAGTTACATTGGTCAGATGGCACTGCAGTATGGCGCAAATGACCTTGGTAGTACAATGATGGAAGAGAATGTTGTCAAAGCTGCAGGTGCTGCAAACAGAATGAATCAGCAGGAGATGATACGGCTTATTCGTGATATCGGTGAAACTCCGGCAAAACGCAATACAGCCTATGAGATTTTAGAGGTCTATTGACAGAGCTCAAAGGTGAGAGAAAAGATATGAAAAAAATATTATTGGGTCTGTTGTTACTGCAAGGAGTATTGATGAGTGCAATTTTAGATAAAGTTGAGATAAATGGTGTTGAAATACCTCTTATTTTTGAAGAGGAGCGATTACTGCCGATAGTTTCAATGCAGGTAACTTTCCAGTATAGCGGTTCTTTGGCAGATGGTGAGCATCCAGGACTTGCAAAATTTTCTGCCCGTATGATGAATGAGGGGACAAAAAAACTTGGTTCAACAGGATTTGCAAAAGCATTAGAAGAGAAGGCTATTAGCTTGAGTAGTCACTCAGGAACAGAGACATTTGTTTTTGAGCTTGGGAGCTTGAAAGAGGAGTTTGATGATGGTATTAAACTTTTTGCTGAGCTTCTTAAAGAGCCAAATCTTACAGAAGAGAGTTTTAAAAAGGTACAAACTACAACCATTGGTTCATTGATGCGAAAAGAGAGCGATTATGACTATCAAGCAAGTCTGTTGCTTAAAAAGAGTCTTTTTGAAGGAACACCATTAGAGAGACCTGCTGATGGAACAGTTGATGATATTAAGGCTCTGAAATTAAGTGATGTACAGAACTTTTTAAAAAATCATCTGGTTTTAAAGCGTGCAATTATTGTGATAGGCGGCAGTTTATCGATTGATGAAGCTAAAGCATATGCAAAAGAGGCTCTAAAACCTTTAACTGTTGGTGAGGTTGAACCTTTGCCATTTTTTGAAGCAAGTGAAAAATCAAAGACCTCTATTGAAGTTAAACCGACAGAACAAGCTTATATCTATTTTGGATCACCTTTTAATATGAGGGTTGATGATCCAGAGAGTTACAAGGCAAAAGTTGCAGCATTCATTTTAGGCAGTAGCGGTTTTGGAAGTCGTTTGATGGAAGAGATTCGTGTAAAAAGAGGATTAGCATATTCAGCTTATGGACGCATTGTTTTAAACAGAAGCAGCAGCTATTTTAGTGGATATCTGCAGACAAAACTTGAAAGCCAGGAAGAGGCTAAAAAAGTAGTGCTTGAAGTTATAGATGAGTTTGTAAAAAAGGGTGTAACACAAAAAGAGCTTGATGATGCCAAAATGTTCCTGCTTGGCTCTGAGCCTTTGAGAAATGAAACACTATCTCAACGTCTAAGCCGTGCTTTTAACGAATACTACAAGGGCTTAAGGCTTGGTTTTTCTAAAAAACAGCTAGAGCTTATAGAAGAGCTTAAGTTGGAAGATTTAAATGAGTTTATTGCAAAACATCCTGAACTATTGAAGCTGTCATTTGCTATTGTAACGGATAAAAAATAACTTTGGACTTATTTATGTCCAAGTTATTGTATTACTTGTATTACATTGTTAATATAGGAAAATAATGATATAAGTTATGCAAAGCAATGTTTTGAAAGCATTGAAGCATAAGAAAATATTCAATGTTTTGATATAATGGAAACATGACAAAAGAAATAATAATAAATCAATTATCAAAACTGAAACCAAAGTATGAAAAAGAGGGATTGAAAATTTATGGACTATTTGGTTCATATGCTCATGACCAAGCTACGCCAGAAAGTGATATTGATATCTTAGTTGAAGCAACACCTGAATTTGCAGCAAGATATGGTTTTTCAGCAATTGCTAGACTAAAAGATATTGAAAAAGAGATAAGTAATATTTTGGGTGTAAAAGTTGATCTTGCTGATCGTAGTGGTATGGGACAAACTGCAAAAAAATTTATTATTGATAGAACAATTTATGTCTAAAGAATTAATTAGTAAAGTATATCTGATTTTGGAAAAAATTGAATATATTGAGCAGATTGTTAAAAATGCTGGAGGAGTATCTAATGCGTTAGAAGATACAGTTACTATGCGTCCAGCTATTTTAATGCATATGGTTGCAATTGCAGAGCAATTTGATAAACTTAAAAAGTCACAGGCTAATGCTATTTTAAATAAATATGATCCTAATGATCTCAAAGGTATGTATGATGTTAGAACATACATAGCACATGATTATGAAGGTGTCAATTTAGCTATTATAGAATGGATTATACGTTATGGTTTGCCAAAGTTAAAGGAACAGTCAATCTCTATTATTGAAAATAGTGAGTTACAACTATAATTTAGTCGTATCGGTATAGGAATAGTAAGATTTATTGAATAGAAAAAAGGATAAAAAAGAAGTGTCAAGTACAAGCAAAGATATGTTATCGAAGGCTGGGTTTGCATCTTTGCTTGAACTTGCCATACATACTCCTGTATCTTATCTTGATACAAGGCTTTCAAATGAATTAATTATTGGAGAGATACATACTTTTGAAGCAGAAGTTGTATCAGTTGCTAAACAGCCTAAACGGTTGGTTATTACTGTAAACTCTTCTTTGTGTGATCAGTCAATAGAAGTTACTATTTTTCATCCTAAACCTTACCATAGCGCACTTTTTAAACCAGGTCTTAAACACTATTTGCAAGGCAAGATAGAGAGATTCGGATCAAAACTGCAGGTTGTAAATCCAAAGAAGATTTCAAAAATAGGTGAAATTGTTCCAAAATACAAGTGCAAACTAAGACAAGATGTTTATAGAAGAATAATTGATAATCTTGTAACTTTGGAAAATTTAAAAGCACAAGGACTTGATGAAGCACGAGCATCTCTTATTGTAAGAGCTCATAAGCCTGATGATACGTGGTTAAGACTATATAGAAAATATGGAGGGTTTGGACCAAAAACAGTTGAAGCATTAAAGTTTGCAGAAGCACTTGATCATTTTCAAAGGTTAAAGGGTAAACGTATTCGTTTCTCTTCAATGTGTAAATTAAATGGATCGATTGAGCCTTTTTTAGCAAACCTACCTTTTGAGTTGACAGATGATCAAAAAAGGGCAATTGAAGATATATCAAACGATTTAAGATCTGAATTTGCCGCAAGGCGCATGATTGTTGGTGATGTTGGGTCAGGAAAGACAATGGTAATTTTAGCATCTGCAATGATGGCTTATCCAAATAGAGCTGTTTTAATGGCACCTACATCCATTTTAGCCAGACAACTTTATGAAGAGGCAAAAAAGTGGTTGCCTAAGTTTGTAAAGATTGCACTGGTAACGCAGAGTAAAGAGATAGGCGACATAGAGAGTGATCATTTTATCATAGGTACACACGCACTTCTTTATCGTGATCTTCCCGAAGCACCGCTAATTATGGTTGATGAACAGCACCGTTTTGGTACCGAACAGCGTAAACTTTTAGAGCAGATTGTCTCAAAAGATAAAGAAAAAGCCAAGCCCCATTTTTTACAATTTTCAGCTACTCCAATACCAAGAACTCAAGCGATGATAGATTCAGCTTTAATAGATGTTACTCTCATTGAGTCAACACCATTTGTCAAAGATATTACAACACGCATAATAGACAAAAGTGATTTTGCCTCTCTTTTAGAGCATATAAAGTGTGAGGTTGAAGAGGGTAGGCAGGTTTTGGTAGTTTACCCTTTGGTGGAAGAGAGTGAGTCGATCAACTATCGTTCATTAGAAGAGAGTGTAGAGTTTTGGAAGAGTAGGTTTGATGGAGTCTATGTAACACACGGTAAAGATAAGCTAAAAGATGAAGTGCTTGCAGAGTTTGCTCAAAATGGTAAGATACTGCTTGCTACAACAGTTATAGAGGTTGGAATTTCATTGCCTAAATTATCTACCATCATCATTGTTGGTGCTGAGAGAATGGGGCTTGCTACACTTCATCAGTTAAGAGGACGTGTAAGTAGAAATGGTTTAAAAGGGTACTGTTATCTCTTTACTCACGATAAAAACAATATTCGCCTTAAAGAGTTTGCTAAAACTACAAACGGTTTTGAGATTGCAAGGTTAGATTTGAAGTTTAGAAAGTCAGGTGATCTTTTAACAGGTAAAGCTCAAAGTGGTAAAGAGTTTATTTGGCTTGATTTGGCAGAAGATGAAGAGATAGTAAAAGAGGCGAAAGCAAAAGTGGACGGGTAAAACCCGTCCTTTGAGACTCTTAGTAAAGACCGAAACGTCCATCATTTCTTCGATAAAGCACTCTCATTTTTCCATCCATATCATTAAATACTATAAACTGTTTATCTGGTGAAGATTTTAGTAGATTTAGTGCCTCTTCTATTTCAAGTGGTTTGTAAAGTTCAAGTTCTGTTGGAACAATTTCATCAGTATCATCTGCTAAAGCAGCAGCAATTTCAGCTTCGTGTGCTGCAGCAAGTTCATCTGGTCTTACAGATTTATGTTCAGTCACTTTATCATGATGTCTTCTTAAAACTTTGTGAGCACGATCAATAGCCAAGTCGACAGCAGCATAAACATCTTTGTCTTTTTGTCTAATGACAACAGTATTTTTATTTGCCATATTGATAACAAACTCTACGCTGTAACCTTTTTTACCGTTTCGCTCATCTGCATCTATTACAACACGAGTAGAAATGATATCTAGATTATATTTTTTCAAACCGTCAATAGCACTTTCAATATGTTGTTTAATGGCATCAGTCAATTCAAAATGTCGACCTACAATGCTTATATTCATTGGTAAACTCCTTATATTAAAATTAAAATATTATACCCAATTTGTGTGTAATTTTTCCATTTATTCAAGGTTTTTGTATAGTCCGTTTATGAAAATTAATCTTTTCTGAGGTTATAGGATCTGTTATTGAGACAATAACATCTATTAGTGCTGTTCCATTTGACTCTTTTGTGTATAGATTATTGTCTAATATATTGCAACTAGATGGTAGACCTTTTCCAAAGTAGTATATAGTTATATTCACATCAAAGTTTTTGTATCTATTTAGATCATTTATATTGTTAATGCACTCTCCATTTGACCAATTATTGCCGGAAATTTTTAAAAGAGCGTACTCTGTTGCACTTCTTGCTATAAGTTCTGCTTGCTCTTTAAGGTAAATATCTTCTGTCTGCTTTGATGTTGTAGTTGTAAAACTTAGCATCAGGCTCATTAATGTACCTATAAGTACCATTATTACAATAGCTAAAAGAAGTGTAAAACCGTGTCTCAAATAGTTGATCCTTAATATATAATTTTTTCTTTGCATACAGATGCGTTGAAGTTTCTTCTCTCTTCATCTGCAAATGGTGCCCATACACACAGTTTAATGCGAATTGCTGTGCCATCTGCTGTTTGCATTATACGAAATCTGTTAACATGATCAATAAGCAGAGATTTTTTTGCATCTGATGAGTTGTAATTTTCTCCATCCCATGGTTGGTAATCGTAGTGTAGTGTCAAGTTAAAATCCTCATCATCTCCTTCGGCTACAATGGCATATGCCTCTTTTGCAATATAGTAGTGCTCTACCATCTCTTTTTCAGGGTTCTCTTTAAGTAGAAGTTTTATGTTACTCAAGTTGTTCTCTACTAAAAGAGCACAATTATGATCAAGTGTATTATGTAATCCAAAGTCTTGAGCTGGACATATCTTGTCAAATATTACTACTCTGTTAGAAAAGTCTATATTAAAATTGCTTCCTGGAGATATAATTGTAGTTACATTGGTTTCAGGGTGGTACAGATCAACTAAACCGCTCCAATTTGGTCTATAGATTGAACCATTCCACTCTCCTATGAATGTATCAATATCATAACTAATC
Organism: Hydrogenimonas thermophila; assembly: GCF_900115615.1. Classification (NCBI taxonomy): domain Bacteria; kingdom Pseudomonadati; phylum Campylobacterota; class Epsilonproteobacteria; order Campylobacterales; family Hydrogenimonadaceae; genus Hydrogenimonas; species Hydrogenimonas thermophila. The sequence continues at coordinate 65,267 of NZ_FOXB01000005.1, forward strand.
CACTCTAAGTTTTGAAACTCACCATTTACTTGTGATAAAGAAATAAAATCTTCTCCATAAACAGTTCCATCAGGATTTTTACTTACTATTACACTACCTGGAACTCTATTTTGTAATCTTTTTGCTATCAACTCAAGCGCAAGTTCAGTTTTTGTTTCAATTTCATTTAATGAACGAGATGAAAGATATGCATTATATATTTTTACAAAAATATCTGCCGATATAGATGAAACAATTCCAAAAACAACAAGCACAATTATAATTTCTAGTAGAGTAAAAGCACTCTTTTTTTTATATATTTTTATTCCCATGATCGTATAAGAAGATCTTGTTGACCAATATTTGTGCTAAAAGCAGTGATGGATGTGATAATATTTTCATTACTATCTTTAACTGTAACAGTAAACTCTTTAATATTTGTAGAGTTATCAGATGGCATTGACATATTATAGTCTTGAACATAACGCATTGTAGTTGATATTTTATATTTATCCTTATATTCATGTTCGTTTGTTGAATCGCCTGAAATAAAAATATCTCCTATCAAGTCATCCATATCATCAGGTATTGTGTCGTTTATATCCATTTGAAGTTCTTCTGATGCAAATATTTGATTTACGTAAAATGATCTGCGACTATCACCCTTAAAATGTCCTATGCGGTAAGTTGAATTTATATCTGGGTATCGATCGTATTTAGAAAGACCATTTTTAACATCTAAAACCTTATCTTTAACTCCAAGTTCTCTTTGTTCAGCTATTGCTTCATCCCAAGCATAAGATAGAATATTACCAGCTTTTATTATGGCTATCATAACTGCTTCTTGTTTAATATTTTCTATCTCCTTTTTACTCTCTTGTTGCAACATCAAAGGTATGGCAGAAAATGCCAGGCCGATAACAACAATTGATATTATCAACTCTATTAGAGTAAAAGCTTGCTTCATATTTTTACCAATTTATTCTTTTATTTGGAACTTTTGAACTATTTTCATCAACATGCAGCCCTATGTTATAACCTTTTCCTGTCCATCCATTTGTTGTTGAATTGTAAAACTCAATAAAAAATGATTTATATTTAGCATTTTGATCGTATTGGTTATAGATCAGCCAGCTGTCTGGAACAATTTTAATACGTGTTGAGAATGGGTAACCTTTTGAGCCATCATATGTAATATTTGGTTGAATTGCTCCTGCTTGAAATGTATCTGATTCAGTATTTATTGTCACTTCTGATTGAATTGGAATTAATTGAAGTTCTCCATCAGTTAAAGAGTGATCTCTATTTATTCTCCAAAGTTCATTATCAACAGACTTTTCATAGTCACTTGGACATAAAGAAGATGTTTCTCCACAATAAATTTCTGCAAATATCTTTGTTTGATTATTGTCTGTTAAGCGATAGTTTGGTGCATAAACTCTTCCATAATAGAATTTTTTAGAACTGTTTATATCTTTTTTACCTATGACATTAATATCATTATAATCAGATGAGGTACTTGATGAGTTTACCTCTAGCAGAGTAATTAATATTGGAGGTACAGCTTTTGTTTTATCTCTATCTATATTGAAATATATTTTTGCTTTTCCTATGCCATTTGTAAATTGAGATGATTTTATTATACTTTTGATACTGTTCTTACCTATGTTTAATGAGCAATTAGTGTAATTGTTGTCGTCATATTGGCTTATATTTATTTCACTGCTGCTATTGATTTCTGTATTAAGATATAGATCAAATGTAGTGCGATATTCATAGCTTTCATCAGAAAAACATTGGTTTGTAAAGTTTTGCGTAATATTTCCATCTTCATTTTTTGCAATGACTGTATAGTTGATATATGCAGACATTTTTGGTATTGATGATTTGGGTATGGTATTCATATATACCCAATCTTTTCCATTTGTTGTTTCATATGTAGCATTTGTTTCAAATTTATAAGGAATAAAAGCAAACTTTATTTCTGAAGGTTGAATATATCTTATATCATCATTTGTATCATCTCTATCTACATATGCCCACTCGCTTCCATTTTTTTCGCTTACTTTGAATTTAAACAGACCTGTTTCGCTGAATTTTATAGTTGCATTAATCTCTCCATTCAAAAACTTTTGACTCTTGTTTTCTATTTTAACATAGCCATTTGATGGGCAAGATATATTGAGCTCATCTGGAATAAAAAGAGTTGGTTGAATATTTAAAGAGATAATAGATGCGTTATAGTCTTTTACAGTATCATTTATTTCATTAACAGCTTTAACTATGATGTTGAAATTACCAGCTTTTATATACTTTTTTATTTTATTTGGATTATCTACTTGAAAACTATTTGGTCTTATTGCAAATGAGTCACTTGATTCAAACTCAATAAACTCTTTTTCATCATCGTCGTCATCGTCATCGTCATCATTATCATTATCGTCATTATCATTTATATTTTCATGAATATCATCAATATAACTATGAAGTTCATCTGTATCATTGCAGTCATCATCGTCATCTTGTTCATCATGATCAACTTCACACTCATTATATGGGTATAAGATATAGAGTGAATCATCTTTACTTGCACAAACTCTAAATTTGACAACTACATCTTTATGTGCTTCTTCAATTGTAAATGTATATTGTTTGCTCGGTCCATCTTTGCCTGCAGATGCATTGAAATCTATCCAATCATTGTCAAGGTATTCAGAGTTACTTTTATCATATAGCCTAAATTTTATATCTATATTCTCTTTTGTTTCAATGCCGTTATTGTATCTGTTCATTGAAGCTATTGTAAGTTTAAAACTTTTTCCTGCAATTTTTGTAGATATATTTCTATCAAATACTCCACGAAAGTTGTTGTAGTCATCCCAAGCATCAAAAGGTCCCGTTTTAGTTTCTGTAATAGGATAAGATTCACTATATGGACAAGTATACTCAATATCTCCTATTCTGCACCTGTTTTGACAAGTGTGTCTATAGTTATAGTCTTCTATGTATGATTCATCACCATCTTGCGTTTCTAGTTTTTCACTATCATTACTAGAGATTTTTTCATTGTTGTCAATGTCTTCTACACCATCAAAGTAATTACCATTGAAATAGCTGTTTCTATTAGTTGCTTTTACTTGATGTACTCCATAGAAACAGTTGTTTGTTATACGTGGAAATCCATATTGGTTTACTTCAAGAACCAGTGCTGGCTCATCAGTAGAACTACTTGTTATTATGCTATTTTTTACAATTGGATTAAGTGCATTTGCAGGAAGATATATTCCTCTTTTTCTTGAACTAACACATACTGAATCTATTAAAATATTTGAGGCTTTATCAATTTGTATACCATTATCTTTTGCTGAAATCATACTGTTTCTTATGAATACATCAATATTTTTATCACTACCAATCCAAATTCCATCAGCTTCTGCACTGTTTATATCAAAACCGTCAATAAATATGGGACCTTTAGGTGTACCAATATCTATGCCTCTTTTTCTGCTTCTAATAGTTATATTTTTTGCACAGGAGAAGCCATTTTGAAACATCAAGCCTTTTCCATCCGAATCAATAATTAAATCTTTTAAGATAATTTTATTATTTGTATTTCCATCTGCCCATATAGCAGCTTCATATGCTCTTTCTCTAGATCTTAATCTAAAATGCTCCATAACCATATTGTAATTGCTTGCAGAAGTAATTTTAATGGTGTATCCGTTACTATCAATTACAACATCATCAATATTTTCACCAACACCTCTAATAATTAAATCTTTTTTATTTATAGTTATAGATTCATTATATGTTCCTGGACATATATTAATAGTATCACCATCATCAGCATTAGAAATAGCATCGCTTATAGTGTTGACATAAAAGTCACCTTCAATACAATGACTGGAGTTTTGATCTACAATGATTGTTTTTGCCACGAGTAAAGTTATCGACAGTGAAAATAGTAAAACAAGCTTTTTCATGATAGCGCCTTTTATTGCATAGCATCTATTTTAAAGTATAAGACAGATTAGTTTTGACTAATCTTAACTAAGACAAAATGTAGATAGGAAATTTTTGCTATTAAGTGGTAAGAAGTGTTGTGTATATCTCTATACACAACATCTATTTTTTGGTTTTATTATAGGCTGCTTGGACAGCTTTTATGAATGCGTCACGTGTACTTTTTTCTTCGAGTGCTGCATAACCAGCTGCTGTAGTACCGCCAGGACTCATAACTGCATCTTTTATTATGGCTGGATGATTGTTTTTAAGAAGAGGGGAGAATCCTGAAAATAGTCCTTCAACCAGTTTAATGGCATCTGATCGTTTTAATCCCTCTTTGACTCCTCCATCGGCTAATGCTTCTGCAACCAAAGCTAGGTATGCTGGTCCGCTTCCTGCTATTGCTGTTGCAATATCAAGCTCTTTTTCACTTTCAACCCACAGTGTTTGCCCAATAGATGAAAATAGTTGTTCGGCTTCATCCCTTTTTGTTTTATCACCGGTCAAAGTAGTCATAGATGAGAAAAATTCAGCTGAGAGATTTGGCATAGCTCTAATATACTCTTCTGCTTTAATAGCTTTTTTAAGGCTTGCAATATCTGTACCTGCCAATACTGAGTAGAGAGTTTTAGCTTTACCTTTAAGATGCGCAGATGTATCTTTAAGTGCATATGGTTTTACACATAGTAAAACTGTTTGACCATCTATCTCATATTTATCTAAAAGAGCTGTTTTTGCATGTTTTGAAAGCTGTTCGGTAAACTGTAACAGTTTCTCTCCATCTCGTCCTACAATGGTGAGTTCATGCTCTTTTTCCAAACCTTTTGCCAGAGCTAGAGCCATTTTCCCAGGACCAATGATGGTAATTTTCACGTTAAAATCTCCTAATATATTTTATGAAATATCTTCTTTTGCAATGTAATCGCCAAGTTTATCAGCAATGCCAAAATTTTGTCCCTCTTTTGGTTCTATAACAAATTGTCCCATTAAACCTTTTTTTGTATTAAAAAGTAAAGGAGCCATAAAGTTAACATGGGAAGTCTCTATAGGAGTATTTAAGATCATAATATTGAGTACTTTTACATCTTCAGGATTCTCTATTTGTAATTTTTGTACAACATGATCTGGAATATCAAAGTTATAGTCATCTCTGAGTGCTGTTGGCATTACAAGTGTAAATGATGGCAAAGATTTGTCATCCAAGTTTTCCATTCGGAAAAAAATATCATCAATTTGTTCAAGAGAAACTCTTTCACAACCATCAAAACCAAATATTGGCAGTACAGCTTTATATTCCATAAAGGTCTCCTTTAATAGATAAGTAATGATATATCGGATAAAATCATTGTCCAAGTTTAACATAAAGGTTCTAAATGTTTCGTAATATTATAATTTTTTTAATTTTTGGTTCTGTTGTAATATTTAATAATGGGTGTTCTTCAAAAGTTGAACAGGAGTATGAAAAGCCTGCTATATATTGGTATCAGAAGTTAATACGCAGTGTTTCATCAGGAAATCTTGAAAAAGCAGATAGTTACTTTACATCTTTAGAGAGTGAACATATAAGTTCTCCGCTAATTCCTGAAGCAATGCTAATTTTAGTACAGGCTCATATGGATTCTGAAGAGTATCTATTGGCAAATTTCTATCTTGATGAGTATATTAAACGTTATGGAAATCGGCAAAATAAAGAGTTTGCTCAATATTTGAAAATAAAAGCTGCATTTTTAGGGTTAAACTCGCCACGTTGTGATCAGAAGTTAATACTTGATACACTCAAAAAAGCTCAAAGTTATATAGAAAAGTACCCAAATGGCATTTATACACCATACGTTCATACTATTCAAGTCAGACTTGAAATGACAGAATATATGATGAATGAGAGTATTGCTAAACTTTATAAAAGACGTGATAAAGATAAAGCATCTAAAATCTATGAAGAGAAAAATAGTAAAAGTCGTATTAAAAAAGGCGACATTCAGCCACCTGCAAATAGTTGGGTTGACTGGTTGTTATATTAGTACCTTGACAAAAATTTGAAAAAAGACTATATTTAAGAAAAATTTAAATAAAAAAGGGAGGAGTAATGCAGTTAAGCGATTACAGCGCATTTCCTGCAGAGATACCCATTCTCGTAGAAGATGATATCTTTTTATACCCATTTATGATTTCACCAATTTTTTTGAGTGACGAAAAGAATGTACATGCAGCAGTTGAAGCAGTAGATACAAATTCTCTGGTTTTAGTTTGTACCACAAAGCCTGGGCAAGAGGGAGAGCGAACATTCGATTCTATATATGATGCCGGTGTAGTCGGCTCTATTATGCGTAAAGTTACACTACCTGACGGCAGAATAAAAGTTCTTTTTCAAGGGCTTGCAAGAGGTAAAATTCTTGAACCTGTAAGTGAATCTCCTCTTACTGCAAAAGTGGATATTATTCAAACAAAGCCATATAATGAACTTAAGATTGAAGCTCTTATGGAAGTATTGCGTGAAAAGCTAAAACAGCTTTCCAGTGTTTCCAATCAGTTTCCACCTGATCTTCTTCGTACAATAGAAGAGAATCATGAACCTAATCGAATAGCTGATCTAATATCTAGCACTATAAAGATAAAAAAAGAGGAGTCATATAAGCTTTTTATAGAAGAAGATATAGAAAAAAGACTTCTTTTGCTTATAGATATTATCAGTGAAGAGATTGAAGCTAGTAAACTTCAAAAAGAGATACGATCAAAAGTTCACAGCCGTATAGAGAAGGTAAATAAAGAGTATTTTCTAAAAGAGCAGTTAAAGCAGATTCAACAAGAGTTAGGTACTGATACTCAAAGAGAAGAGGAGATTGAAGAGTACTATAAAAAGCTTGAAGAGAAAAAGCCATTTATGGAGAAAGATGCATACAAAGAGGTTAAGAAGCAAATTGACCGTTTTGCACGTATGCATCCAGATTCAGCTGATGCCAACCTCATTCAAGGTTATCTTGACTGGGTTTTAGAGGTTCCATTTGGCAAACATTCTAAGAAACATCTTAAAGTTGAAGATGTTCAAAAACAGCTTGATAAAGATCACTACTCTCTTAAAAAACCAAAAGAGAGAATTGTCGAATACTTTTCTGTACGTGAATTAGCAGAGCTTAGAGGTGTGGCAGATAAGCAGATAAAAGGTGCTATTTTATGTTTTGCAGGACCTCCAGGTGTTGGTAAAACATCTTTGGCAAACTCTATTGCAAAAGCACTTAAAAGAAAATTGGTACGTATCGCACTTGGTGGTTTGGAAGATGTTAATGAGCTTAGAGGTCATAGACGTACATATATTGGAGCAATGCCGGGGCGAATTGTTCAAGGACTTATTGATGCAGGCGAGATGAACCCTGTAATGGTTCTTGATGAGATAGATAAAGTCGGCAGAAGTATGAGAGGTGATCCAACTTCGGTACTTCTTGAAATACTTGATCCAGAGCAAAACAGTGAATTTCGTGACTACTATTTGAACTTTAATATTGACCTTAGTCAGGTTATATTTATTGCAACGGCTAATGATATTGGAGCTATTCCAGGACCATTACGTGACAGAATGGAGTTTATTTTCCTTAGCAGTTACACACCGCAAGAGAAGTATGAGATTGCCAAGCGTTATTTGATTCCTCAAGAGTTAAAAAAACATGCTCTGAAAAAAAATGAGTTTTCCATCTCTAAAGCAGCTCTTGAAATGGTGATTGAAAACTATACCCGTGAAGCAGGAGTACGTAATTTGCGCCGAAGAGTTGCAGATATGGTACGTAAAGCTGCAAAAGAGATTTTGACCAATCCGGAGATTGGAAAAGTAAATGTAAGTGTTAAAAATTTAAAAGAGTTTTTAGATAAGCCTGTATTTGAGATTGATCCAACAGACAATGTTCCTACTGTAGGCGTAGTAAATGGATTGGCTTGGACTGCAGTAGGTGGTGATGTTTTAAAAATAGAGAGTATCAAGATAAAAGGCAAAGGCGGACTACAGCTTACAGGTAGCCTTGGTGAGGTTATGAAAGAGTCTGCACGTATTGCACTAAGTGTTGTTAAGACTCAAATTGACCAAGGAAAACTGAAAATAGATGAGTCTATTATTTTTAAAACACCTAAAGAGAAGGAAGAGAATATTAAATTAGAGCCAAGTGAAGTCTATAAAAGATATGATCTTCACATTCACGTTCCTGAAGGTGCTACTCCAAAAGATGGACCTAGTGCAGGTATTACAATGGCAACCGCAATAGCCTCAATATTGGGAGAGTACAAAGTACGTGCTGATGTAGCAATGACAGGTGAACTTACATTGACAGGTAAAGTTCTTCCTATAGGCGGATTAAAAGAGAAGCTGATTGCAGCAGATAAAGCGAAAATGAAAAAAGTACTTATTCCAATGAAAAACTATAAGCGAGATTTAGATGATATTCCTGAAAGTGTAAAAGAGAATTTAGAGATAGTTCCTGTTACACGAATTGAAGAGGTCTTAAAAGAGGCATTAATTCTTGAGTAAGTTAAGCAGAGGGGTTTTTCTCTGCTTACTTAATATTTTACTTTAAAATAAATTTACTATATTCTATATTTTTCTACTAAGTAATTACGGCTACTATAAACAAAATTCAAGTAAGACTAAATACTTTTAATTATGAATAGATCTTGAGTGTGACAATATATAAAAATTAATATTTTAGTAATTATTTATCTTTACTGTAATAGTATTACAAACTTTTTCATAACAGAGTGATTTAAATAAAAAAATTTATTAGAATTAACTAATCAAATATTTTTTAATTAAATCCAAAAAAGTTATCATTTATAATGAACTAAAAAAGGTATTTTATGTCTTTTAAGACAGTATATGACTTAATTACAGCAAATATAGACAGTAATGATTATTTTCAACTTAGAAAAGAGATGATAGTAAGAGTTTTTTTATACATAGCAACAGTTATTTTAATCTTATTTACTTTTATAAATTTGTTTATATATAAAAACTATCCAGTAGCTTTTCTAGATATAATAGCCTCTATTATTTCACTTTATTCTATAAAAAAACTAAAAAATAGAAATACTTTAAACTTAGCAGTAAATATAAGTAGTTTTAACCTATTCTTCTTTTTCTTAATATTTTTAATACTAAATAAAAATAATGACAATGGGCTATTTTGGATTATGTTTTTACCAATATTTATAATTCCTCTAAATGGTCATAATAGAGGACTTATAATATCTTTAATTTTTTATGCAATAGCTTTTACAATAGCATACTTTGGCATTGATGAATGGCAAAATGGAAATTGGAATTTTCATAGTTATATAAGGTTTGTTATCTCTTCTTTGGTATTGCTTTATGTAATTTATGTAAATGAACTAGCTATTTATAGATCTAATGTATTGCTTTCAGAAAAAGAGAAAGAGAATAAAGAGTATTTAAAAAAGCTACAAGAGATGGCGCAGATATAGACTATCTTACAAACTTGTATAATAGAAGAAAAATTAATGAATTATTAAAAATAGAGTTTAATAAAGCTAAAAGATATGGTGTAGATTTTTGTGTAGCAATTATGGATATAGATTTTTTTAAAAGTGTTAATGATGAACATGGGCATAGTTGTGGAGACAATGTGCTTAAACAATTTTCTGAATTAGTAAAAAATTCAATAAGAGATACAGATATATTTGGAAGATGGGGTGGAGAAGAGTTTATTTTAATATTTACACATTCAAATTTAGAAAATGCTTTCTTAAAATGTGAACATTTAAGAGAAACTATAGAAAATCGTAAATTTGATAATATAAATATTACTTGTAGTATAGGGTTGGTAGCATATAATAAATCTTATGGCAGTGTTGATGATTTACTGGAAAAATCTGATCAGGCACTATATAAAGCAAAAGAGTCAGGTAGAAATAAAGTAATGGTTTTTAAGTAAAGTTTTTAAAAAAATCTATTAAAGTCTTGGCATCTTTAGTAGATAGTACTTTACAAAGAGTTTCAAAATTTGCTTTCTTAATCTCTTCAAATGTTCCAAAAAAGTCTAAAAGCCGTTTCACTTTTGCTGGCCCTATACCATTAACTTCAAGTAAAGATATAGTCTTCTCTTTTTTAAGACGCTGTTTTTTATGAAATGATATTGCGAAACGATGGGCTTCATCACGTAGCCTCTGAAACCATTGAAGACGTGTATCGGTTGGTTGAAGTCTTAATTCTCCATCTTCAGTGTAGAGTATATCTTTTGCTGAACCTTTTGCACGGTGGGCTTTTGCATCAATTTTCTCTTTTGCAACTCCTACAACAGGAAGGTTTACTCCTGCATTTTTTAGTAGATTCTCTGCCAATACCCTTAATGTCTCTCCACCATCTATAACCCATAAATCTGGAGGTGGTGTTTCACTAAATGACTCTATTCGCCTTGTTAACATCTCTTGCATCTGATGATATTCATCTTTAGCATTTAAGTTATAGTGCCTATATGATGCTTTGTCCCATTTCTCATTATCATAAACCACCATCGCTCCTACTGTAGCAGTTCCCATCAAATGTGAGTTGTCGTAAACTTCTACACGTGTAGGTTTGCTAGTAAGATTTAGAAGTGACTTAATACGCTCAAGAATATCAGATTGAGGTTTGCTGCGTTTCTGTCTTAAAAGTTCAGTGGCATTTTGCAATCCAAGGTCTATTAAACGTTTTTTCTCTCCACGTTTTGGGTGGTGCAAATGTATGCGTTTACCAAATCTTTCAGATAAAATAGATTCAAGTTCATCTCTATCACTCAAGCTGTGAGCAGTTAAGATAGAACGAGCCGTAAAAGGTGTCTCAGCTGTGTAAAACTCTAGTATAGTTCTTCTATATATAGCCTCAATCTCTTCTTCACCTATTTGCTCTTCTATCTCTTCAATATATGTATGACTTGATGATACAATCTTTCCTTCTCTCATAAAGAGACGCACTACAACCCCTCTTGTCTCATCAAAAGCTACGGTGAATATATCTAAATCTTCAAGTTTAGCTATATCTGTAGTGCTCACCTCTTCAATTTTTTTAATTGCTTCTATACGATCTCTAATCTGTGCTGCCTCTTCAAACCGAAGTTGCTCAGCATACTTTTCCATTCTCTTTTCAAGTTCAGTCAATAGAGCCTTTTTATTATGAATATAGCCGATAGCTTCATCTATGAGTTTTGAGTACTCTTTTTGACTAATTTTCCCTTCACAAGGAGCCATACACCGTTTGATTTGATGAAAGAGACAAGCCTTTTTACCCTTAATACAAGATTTTTTTTGAACTAATGGAACAAGCTCATAAATAGATGAAAGAATAGCTTTTGATCCATTAGGAAAAGGTCCAAAATATTTTACTTTATTACCTTTAACTACTTTACGTGTTAACTCCAATCTTGCAAAAGGTTCACTTAGATCAATATAGAGATAAGGGTATGTCTTATCATCACGCAGAAGAATATTATACTTTGGTCTAAGTTGCTTTATTAGTGAATTTTCAAGCAAAAGAGCATCGCTCTCACTATTTGTAACTATTGTCTCAATATGCGCAATTTGTGAGACCATATTGTAGATTCTAGGACTAAGTTTTTGAGCAGGTGCCAACTCAGGAGTAAACCTAAAGTAGCTTTTTACACGCTTTTTAAGTGATTTTGCTTTTCCTACATAAAGAAGTTTTCTATCTTTATCGAAATATTGATATACCCCTGGTTTGTCTGGTAAGTTTTTTAGTGTTGTAAGCATTTTGTTATTTGTCTCTTAATAATTTCAAATTTTTCTTTTATATCATCATTTTGAGCTTTTATTTCAAAAAGCCCTGTCGCACACTCTTTATATTTAGGAATAGTATCTGTTTTAACTTCAGACTGTGTTGTAAACTTTGAAACAAATGTTTTTATTTTTTTTATGTTGTAATTTTTGCATGACTCTTGCAGTGGAGGTAAAGAACTTAATAGAGTCTTAATTAAAGAGAGCTTATAATCAAATTCCATTTTAAATGCTGGATGTTTTAGGGCAAAAAATAGTGTATCGTTTTTTACATACATAAAAAGAATGCCTTTTTGTAAAGGTTCAGGTAGAGATTTTTTAATTAAATCAAAACATTTTTGATGCTTTAGTCTTGAATAGAGAGGATTTGTTACTAAATGATTAAGAACTACGTTAATATTTTTCATATATTTATTATAGCACTTTTACTTACTTTTCTAAATGGTTGTGGCTATAAAAAACCACCATATTACCCTAATCATAAAGCTAATAAAAAAGTATTAAGATAAGGAAATTAATGAAGTATGATGTTATTATAATTGGTGCTGGTATTGCTGGTTTATATGCATCATTGCATATACCAAAAGAGAAAAATGTACTAATTTTATGTAAAGATATTCCTTGGGAGTGTAATACTTTCTATGCTCAAGGAGGTGTTGCTGCAGCAGTTGATGAATCAGACATAGAGTCACATATAGAAGATACTCTTCGCGCAGGGGCAGGTCAATGTAAGCGTGAAGCAGTAGAGATTATGGTAAATGAGAGTCTTCAAGTTATTCCTGACCTTATATCTAGAGGTTTCTCATTTGATACAGATGACTCAGGTAAACTTCTTTATACAAAAGAAGCGGCTCACTCTCGCCCTAGAATTCTACATGCAGGAGGAGATGCAACTGGGCGGTATTTGCATGAATTCTTAATGCGAGCCAATCCGCATCCTCTAATTTACAATGTTCGTGTATTTGATCTGCTTCGTTCAGGTGATACTTGTTATGGTTTAAGAGCACTTATTAATAATCAGATAAACGAACTTTATGCAGATAACATTATCATAGCAAGCGGAGGAGTAGGAAGTCTTTACGCTTACCATACAAACTCAAGAACAATAAGCTCTGATATTCATGGAATCTGTTTAGAGCGTGGTATTAAGCTTGATATGATGGAGATGATGCAGTTCCATCCTACTGTTTTTGTTGACAATCCTTGGGCGCGTAAACAGCTCTTAACTGAAGCCTTACGAGGAGAGGGAGCGCAAATTGTAGATGAATCTGGCAAAAGATTTTTGTTAGATTATGATGAACGTGGAGAATTGGCTCCAAGAGATATTGTCAGCCGTGCAATATTTGATTATAAAAAAAGAACAGGCAGTGAAATATATCTTAAGATGGATATGTTTGATGAAGAGTTTTTCGCTCACCGTTTTCCAAATATTAAAAAGGCAATGAAAGCAGTAGGGTTTGATCTTCCTAAAGATTTAGTTCCTATTTCACCAGCTTTTCATTATGCAATAGGCGGTATAGTAAGTGATTTGGATGGTGCAGTAGGAGGGTTGGAAAACCTTTATGTTATTGGTGAAGCTGCCTCTACAGGTGTGCATGGTGCTAATAGATTGGCAAGTAACTCTTTACTTGAAGGGCTTGTTTTTGCTCGCCGTGCTGCTTTAAAAATAGTTGAGAAAGATTATAAGTGGAATCATAAGCCTCCATTTGCAGAATTTAAGGGCAATTTAGTTGAAAAAGATGATACAATTTTAAAACAGCGTTTAAGGCGTACGATGTGGCAAGAGGTTGGCATTGTTAGAACACGTTCAGGCTTGGAGCGCGCTTTGGATTTTGTAGATGATGTACAGCATCTAACAATTGGCAGACTGCTGGCACTTCGTCTAAAAACAGCACGTATGATTATTGAGAGTGCCTTGGCTAGAAAAGAGTCGGTTGGGGCACACTATATCATCAATGAGTAAATCTACATTAAATTAAAAGGAACCATATGCATGAAGCTACGTTTCATTTGACTACTACTTGGGTAGGCATTATCGATCTGTTTATATTCATTGTTGCATACTATTTTATTGCAACAGAAGAGAAATATGAGATTAATAAGGCTAAACCTGCACTTTTTGCTGGTACATTTATGTTTATGCTTATAGGTGTCTATTTCGCAACTAATGGAATGGACCCTGAGCCTATGCATGAAGAGATGCAAAAGCTTATTTTGGAAATTGCTGAAATATTCTTTTTCCTATTCGTTGCAATGACATTTATTGAGACACTAATAGAAAGACGTGTCTTTGATGTAATGAAGTATAAACTTGTCTCAAAAGGCTACAGTTACAAAAAACTCTTTTGGCTAACAGGTCTGCTGGCATTTTTCATATCTCCAGTGGCAGATAACCTAACAACAGCTTTGATTCTTTCAACAGTTCTTTATACAATTGATAAAACAAACAGAGACTTTTTGGTAGCTGGTGCCATAAACATTGTTGTTGCCGCAAATGCTGGTGGTGCGTGGAGTCCATTTGGCGATATTACAACTCTTATGGCTTGGACAGCAGGAAAAGGTGAGTTTGTAGATTTTCTATTCTTGTTTGTGCCTTCAATTGCCAGTTGGTTGTTTACAGGATGGCTTCTGTCTCGCTATGTACCAGATGGTGAACCTCATTTTGATGCAGCAACAGAGGAAGCACCAACTATGAAAGATGGTGGAAAAACAGTTATTTGGCTAGGTGCCTCAACAATTGCCATTGCTGTAATAGGTCATCAGCTATTCCACTTCCCTGCTATGTGGGGTATGATGTTTGGTCTTTCACTTTTAAAATTACACTCTTTTAGATTAACTAAAAAAGGTAAAGATGGGTATGATATTTTTGTAAATATGAAAAAGATAGAGAATGATACTCTTCTCTTCTTCTTCGGTATTCTCTCTGCAGTCGGTGCATTACACTTTTTAGGATATTTGGATTATATTCATGATCTATACGGCATAGTAGGAGCAACTGCAGCAAATATTGGTGTTGGATTTATTTCAGCTATTGTAGATAACGTTCCTGTTATGAGTGCAATTTTGAAAGCTAGCCCTGAAATGGGTATAGACCAGTGGCTTTTGGTAACTCTAACAGCAGGAATTGGCGGTAGTCTTATTAGTTTTGGTTCAGCAGCTGGTGTAGGTGTAATGGGTCGCTTACGCGGTATATATACTTTTGGTGCTCATATTAAACTTGCATGGACAGTATTGGCTGGCTATATTTTAGCCATGGTGTTATGGTATATTCAATTTGAAATAATGGGACTCTATTAAAAAGGATTTGTGGTTGAAAGATGTAAGTATTATTGTTCTTGATTTTGGTTCTCAATATACTCAGTTAATAGCTCGCAGATTACGAGAGGAAAAGGTCTATTGTGAGATAGTTCCTTACTTTACCAAAGTTGAAGATATTAAGGCAAAAAACCCTAAAGGAATTATTCTTAGTGGTGGACCTGCATCGGTATATGATGAAGGAGCTTTTGAAGTTGATCGTGCAATTTATGATTTAGGTTTGCCAATTCTGGGTATCTGTTATGGTATGCAGCGAATTGCAGTCGATTTTGGTGGTGCTGTTGTACGATCTACACATCATGAATATGGAAAAGCAGAGCTTCATTTTAATGATGAAGCAACTTCTGTACTCTTTGATGGATGCAGTGATGGTACTGTTGTTTGGATGAGCCATTCTGACCGTGTTGAAAAGTTGCCGGAAGGTTTTAAACCTATTGCGCATAGCGATAACTCTCCTTATGCAGCTATTGCCGATGAGTCGAGAAAAATTTATGCAATGCAGTTTCATCCGGAAGTGCATCATTCACAAGAGGGTCACATAATGCTTCGCAATTTCGCCAGAAAGATTTGTGGCGTTGATGAGAAGTGGGATATGGGGCACTTCCTTAAAGAGCAGATTAAAAAAATTCGTGAGCAAGTTGGTGACGGTAAAGTGCTTTGCGCTCTTAGTGGTGGTGTTGACTCTTCTGTTGTTGCGGCACTTTTATATGAAGCGATTGGTGATCAGTTAATCCCTGTATTTGTAGATAATGGATTGCTTCGTAAGGGTGAACGTGAGCAGGTAGAGAGTGTCTTTAAAGTACACTTGAAAGTGCCTTTGATTACAGTAGATGCAAGTGAGCATTTCCTTGTTAAACTTGCCGGTGTAACTGATCCAGAGAGAAAAAGAAAGATTATTGGTCATACTTTCATAGAGGTGTTTGAACAAGAGGCTAAAAAGCATGATGGCATCAAATTCCTGGCTCAAGGAACTCTTTATCCAGATGTGATCGAGTCTGTTTCAGTTAAGGGTCCTAGTGAGACGATTAAGTCACATCATAATGTAGGTGGTTTGCCTGACTGGATGGATTTTGAATTAATTGAACCTTTACGAGAGCTTTTTAAAGATGAAGTAAGAAAGCTTGGTCTTGAGTTAGGACTACCTGAGTCACTTGTTTACCGTCATCCTTTCCCTGGACCAGGACTAGCTATACGTATTATGGGTGACGTAAATATATATGATCTTGACCTGTTGCGTGAAGCTGACGCTATTTTACTTGAAGAACTTAAAGCAAGTGGATATTACAATAAAACTTGGCAAGCATTTGCCGTACTTTTAAATGTAAAAAGTGTTGGAGTAATGGGTGATAACCGTACATATGACAATACAATATGTGTACGTGTTGTTGAAGCAGTTGATGGAATGACTGCTACATTTGCACATCTTCCACATGATCTGCTTGAGAGAATCAGCCGACGTATCATCAATGAAGTTGACGGTATTAACCGTGTTGTTTATGATATAAGCTCTAAACCACCTGCGACAATCGAATGGGAATAGAAAACATACCACCTATATATCTTCTTTCGCCCACACCAAAAAGTGGTGTGCGGCATCTTCCTATGATAAAGTTCAAAACAATTCCTCAAGATATAGATTTTAATAAGTTTGATGGTTTAATTATTACTTCAAAACAGGGTGTTTTAGCACTTGATGAGATTAGTTGCGGCAAATGGAAAACTCTACCTGTAGCTGCAATAGGTGAATCAACTGCAAAAGAGGTTAAAAATCACGGAGGAAAGGTAATTTTTATAGCTTCTAGTGCATATGGTGATGTTTTAGCTCATGAGCTTGCATTAAGTTTTAAGGGGTTTAGATGGCTATATCCACGCCCAAAAGTTGTTGTATCTAAAATAGCAGCAGACTTAAAAAACTCTGGCATTAAAGTAGAAGAAAAAATTATTTATGAAACTAGTTGTGTTAAATATGATAACACTTCAAAGCCTTGCAGTGGAGCTGTTTTAATTTTTACTTCTCCTTCTGTAGTTAAGTGTTTTTTTGAAAATTTCTCTTGGGATGATAGTTGGAAAGCAGTAAGCTTAGGTAAAAAAACTGCTGCTGTATTTCCTGATCATATAAAAACAGAGATAGCTCCGACTACTTCTATTGATGAATCGATTAAATTTTCCGAAAATTTAATCTATGATTAGGTATTTTAGAGTATAATTTTAAAATAACTGAGCGGTGCGCTACCCGCATACTGGGGGTCCAACACTTTGATATTGTGGGACTGTGTAGATGTGCGGTGTGTCGGCAACTTCGCTTGAGCCGGTTATCCGGCGAGAAGCTGCCGCCTAAAGTGCATCTCCCTCCTGCACCGTTGGTCTATGATGGACCACACTCACGCGTGAACGCCCGCTTGGTTATTGCTATTTCAATGAAAAGTGAAAAATGTAATTTTCCACTCATTTTTCAGTCTTCATTGAATTTTTCTTATATCTCCCATTCTAAAAGGTTTCACAGTAATGAAAGTATTGGTAGTAGGAAGCGGTGGACGCGAATATGCAATTGGACAGGCTTTAAAGAGAGATGAAAATGTTGAAAAGGTCTATTTCGCACCAGGTAACGGTGCAACTTGGCAATTGGGTGAAAATATAAACATTAGTGATCATAATGAATTGGCTGATTATATTGAAAAAGAGGGAATTGACTTAACTGTTGTTGGACCAGAGGCTCCTTTGGTTGCAGGAATTGTTGATATTTTTAAAGAGCGTGGACTTAAGATATTTGGTCCAAGCAAAAAAGCTGCACAGTTGGAAGGAAGCAAAATTTTTATGAAAAACTTCCTTGCACGACATAATATTCCTACAGCAAGATATATTGAAACAGATAGCATTGAAGAGGCTTTTAAATTTATTGATTCACTTCCAGCACCAATAGTTGTAAAAGCTGATGGTTTATGTGCAGGTAAGGGAGTAATCATTGCTCCTACTCATGATGATGCAAAAAAAGCTGCTTCTGAAATGTTGAGCGGTAAAGCATTTGGGGAAGCTGGAACAAAGATAGTTGTTGAAGAGTTTCTTGATGGTTATGAGCTTTCACTTTTTGCTATATGTGATGGTAAAGATTTTGTTTTACTGCCGGCAGCACAGGATCATAAACGACTTTTAGATAATGATGAAGGACCAAATACCGGTGGAATGGGTGCATATGCTCCAACACCATTGATAGATGAAGAGTTGTATAAAAAAATAGAAGATCGAATAATCAGGCCTACGATCGATGGAATGGCAGAAGAGGGTATGCCTTTTGAAGGGGTACTTTTTGCTGGTTTGATGATTGTAAACGGTGAACCATATACACTTGAGTTTAATGTACGTTTTGGTGATCCTGAATGTGAAGTTTTGATGCCTCTTCTTAAAACTCCTGCAGGTGAACTTTTTGATAAAGCAGCATCAGGAAAACTAGATGAACTAAAAGTTGAGTTTATCGACAAATATGCTGTTGGTGTTGTAATGGCAAGTAGAGATTATCCATATAAAAGCAGTGAACCAGCAGAGATAATTGTAGATGAGATTGTACACAAAGAGTTGAAAGAGAAAGCCTTGATTGCATATGCCGGTGTATCTTTAATAGATGAAAAACTTATGGCAACCGGTGGTCGTGTACTTGTTTGCGTTGGTTTAGGTGACTCTATTAAAGAAGCAAGAGATAATGCCTATATGCTTTGTGGACAAGTACATTTTGCAGGTAAGCAGTGTCGAAGTGATATTGCATATCAGGCTCTTAAGGGTGATTAGTGTCTGATTATTTAAATGAAAGAGATAGAAAAGCAGAGCCGGAGTTAGCACCTTTTGGCAAGAGAATTCTGGCTTATGCTATTGATGATTTATTGATTAGCATTTTATTTATTATAATACTTTGGGGACCTGTTAAATCTTCTACAAGTGTAGAAGAGGTTGCAGCAATCATAAATAGTGTTTGGCTTTTTATGGTAATGACACAAATTATATACCATACTTTCTTTGTTTGGCAATATGGAGCATCATTAGGCAAAATTGCAATGGGAATAGAGGTTGTTGAGTCTAATGGATATTCAAAACCAAGGTTTAGTGTAGCTTTGAATCGTGCTATATTTCGAATTGTAAGTGGTATGATATTTTATTTAGGCTTTGTTTGGGCATTTATTGATCCCAAACGACAGACACTTCATGATAAAACAGCTTCTACACTGGTTGTAAGTAAAGATTAAATGCGAATTTTTATCTTTTTGTTGATATTTTTTTATTGTTTAGCTTTTGGTAAGAGTGAATTTCAGCCAAAAGTTGAGATTTTTGCATCTAAAATTTTGTATTTGAATAACCTTGTTAATGCATCTGGTGATGTAGTTGTACTATATAATAATACAATTTTACTCTCAGATAGAGCAATTTATGATCAAAACAGATCACTTCTTGAACTATTTGGTAATGTTGAGATAATAAAAGGTATAAAATATGGTTCACTAAGTGATTATGCCAAGTTTGATCTTAAAGAGAACGATGCTTCATTTACTTCTATTTTTCTTACCCAGACGGAAACAGCATTATGGGCAAAAGGGAGTAATGCAGAAAAAAAGGCTCACATAATAACTTTGCGCAATGCACTGGTATCAAGTTGTGATGTTGAATGCCCTGACTGGACAATGCACTTTTCTACCCTGGAGTATGATGAAGAGAAAGAGTGGTTGAATGTCTGGAATCCTTTAATATATATGGGAGATGTACCTGTTTTGTACTTTCCTTATATAGGTTTTTCTACAAATACAAAACGAAGAAGTGGATTATTGTATCCTTCATTGGGAATATCTTCTCGTGATGGGTTTATATATAGACAACCAATCTATATAGCTACTAGTCCAGAGTGGGATCTTGAATTTGATCCTCAAATAAGAAGTTTACGTGGTAAAGGAATATTTTCAACATTAAGGTTTGTTGATTCTCCAAACTCTCATGGCTCTTTTACAACTGGATATTTTAGAAATAAGAGTTCATATGTAAATCAATATAATATAAAAAATAGTTCTCATTATGGGTATCAACTTTTATATAACTCTGCAAAACTCTTTTCAGACAATCAAAAAAGTAGCAGAGATGGTATATATTTGGATATTACATATCTGAAAGATCCTGACTATTTGAATTTGCAAAAAGAGTCGTTAGTTGAACTTCTTTACAGCTCTCAAATTCAATCTAGAATTAACTACTATTTTGATACACCACAATATTATGCGGGTATTTACGGAAAATACTTTATTGATACTTCTTTGCAAAACAATAAAGAAACTATACAGACATTTCCTATAGTCCAATTGCATAAATATCAAAATATAGTATTAGATTGGAATAATTTACAATATTCAGCAGATTATAAAATTAGTAACTTTTTTACCGGTAGTGGTCAGCATACACAGTTACAAGAGATAAATCTTCCTTTGACATTTTATGGCTCATTGTTTGGTGATTATATAAAGTATTCTATTTCTGAAAATATGTATTATGCTTATATAGGATATCAAAATATAGACTTAAGCGGTAAAGAGAGTTATTATAAGTTTTTTAGAAATTATCATAAAATAGATCTTTACTCTGATTTGGCACGTCCATATGCAAACTTTTTTCATACTTTACAACTTAGAGCTACCTATAATAGACCAAGTTACACTACTGAAAGTGGGTATATTGATCAAAATATATCTGTTTTACGCTCTCCAAAAGAGAATATGATACTTAGTGCTGTAAACTATTTTTATGATTTTTCAGGTAAAGAGTGGTTGTTTTACAGAGTATCTCAACCTTTATATTTTGAAAATAGTGAACATGATTATGGTGATATTGAAAATGAGATACGTTTAAAGTTTTGGAATAATTATGAATTGTACTCTAATATTTTTTATTCATACTATAAACACAACATAACATCAGAGTCTTCACATATAAAGTATAGAGATAGTGTTTACGATATAATGTTAACACATTTTTATAAAAAAACAGAAGAAGAAATTGTATCAGATTTTTTTACTTTTTCAACACGAGTAAAATATAATGAGGGAAGTGATGTTTATGCATCTTTTGCATATAATAACATAGACAGCACACTTCTCAAATGGGAAGCTGGAATTCAGCTTTTTCGTGGATGTTGGGATTTTTTACTCGGCATAAAAAATGAGAAAAGACCAATATTAACATCTATAGGAGCTGAATCAATAAATAACTTTGCTGTTTATTTTCAGATAAACCTTTTCCCTTTAGGTGGGATTTCACAAGTCTATGAGCAGAGGTTTTAAAAGGATTAAACTATGAAAACAGAAGCTAAAGTAGGGCTTTTTATAGCAATAGGATTAGTATTTCTTTTCCTGCTCAGTACACAAGTCAATAAATTTCAAGGCTTTACTAAGAAAGGGTATGAAATTGAAGCTGTTCTTACAGATGCTAGTGGATTAGAAAATCATGCAAAAGTAAAAATGAAAGGTGTAGAAGTTGGATATATCAATTTAATAAAACTTTATGGTAATAGTGTTTTAGTTCGAATGAAAATTAATGAAGGTGTTAAGATTCCTGAAGACTCAACTATTATTTTAGCACAAGAGTCATTGTTGGGTGGAAAGTATGTAAATATACTTCCAGGTAGTTCACAAACTTTTTTAGAAGCTGATGGAATTTTAAAACATCAGAAAAGAAGTGTTTCTCTTGAAGAGATGGGTACAGAGGTTGCTTTAGCAGCCGAAGAGCTTAAGCACTTTATACATGAACTTCGTATGACACTGAATGATCAGAGTCGTCAACAACTTAAAGAGACTTTCTCAAATTTGGAAAAATTAACAAAAGATTTAAAAGAGGTTGTAGAGCGTAATAAAGAGAATATAGATGATTTAGTTAAAAATATTAATGATGCGGCAAAACAGTTTGGCAATATGTCATCAAAATTTTCCACCAGTGCTGATACGATAAATGCTGACTTGCCAAATATTATGACAAAGCTTGAAAATATTCTTGTCTCATTTGATAGTGTAGGTAAAACCCTTGATACAAAACTTCCAACTTTGGCAGATAAATTTGAATTACTTGAAGATCAACTCGATACAGTAATAAAAGAGAATAAACAGCCATTAAACAGTGCTCTTAAATCTGTAGATGGCTTTTTCAAAAAGGGGCAAGGTACCATAGATAAACTTGACAATTATCTAAACTCTGTAACACAAAGTCGGCTTGATTTGGGAATGGACTATTTTTATATGGCAAATGATGGACAAAGTAGAGGAGTTTTTAGAGCTGACTATATGCCTTCATATAGCCGTCACTATATGATAGATGTCGTGTCATTGCCTGATTATTCAGAGAAAGATATAAATGGAAATTATTTAGCTAATGTAGACCATGCGAAATCAAAGTTTTTTGTTTCTGCCCAAGTAGGAAAACGTTATCGTGATTTTATGCTTAGAGGAGGCTTGATAGAGAGTACGGCAGGATTTGGTATTGACTACTACCTTTATCATGATCGCTTGAAATTGACTATGGAAGCATTTGATTTTAGAGCTGTAAATGATTTACGTGGAAAAGATTTACATTTAAGAGCATTAGCTAGGTATAGGTTCTTAAAACATATTGATGCATATATCGGAGCAGATAATATGTTAAATCAAGATGCTTTCAATATTATGTTTGGTATGGGTGTAAGTTTTGAAGATGATAGAATAAAGTATCTTCTAGGAAGCAGTGCTGGAGCATTTTCGTCAAACTAATATAGGTAGTGTATTTGAGTAAAAATTATGAAGCTATTCAAAAGGCGTTAGAAATTTTAGGTTTGCCTACCCATGTAAGTTGGTATGACATAAAATCAAGATATCGATATTTGGCATCTAAAAAACATCCTGACACTGGTGGTGATGATGAAGAGATGGCTCAAATTAATGCTGCATATGAATTATTAAAAAAATATGTTGAAAATTTTCGCTTTTCATTTAGTGAAGAGGAAGTAGATAAACAGTTTCCCCAAGATTTTCATACAAAACGTTTTAGATTTTAATCTTTTTAGATGTAAAATTATTTTGTAGAATAATCTTATTAAAAATATAAAATATGATAGAAAGAGACACCATGACATGTAGATTTGAATTTGAGATGAATAATCGTTCCATAACAGTTGAAACAGGTAAAGTTGCCCGTCAAGCTAATGGAGCAGTTTTGCTAAAAAGTGGCAATACAGTTTTGTTGGCAACGGCAGTTATGGATGAAAAACCTGTAGAAGAGCATTTTTTGCCTCTAACTGTTCAATATATAGAGAAAAGTTATGCAGCAGGTAAAATTCCTGGAGGTTTTGTAAAACGTGAGACAAAACCAAGCGATTTTGAGACTTTAACATCACGTCTTATTGACAGGTCTTTAAGACCACTTTTCCCAAAAGGCTTTTTTTATCCGGTACAGATAACAGTAATGCTTTTAAGTGTTGATGATGGTGCAGATTTACAGTCATTGGCACTTGATGCAGCATCAGCAGCTCTTTACCTTTCTGATATTCCTGTTAAGAAGTGTGTAGCTGGTGTTCGAATAGGAAGAAAAGATGGAAAGTTTATCTTAAATCCTACTCTAGATGAGCTTGAAGATGGATCATTGGACCTTTTTGTTTCAGGAACAAAAGAAGATCTTTTAATGATTGAAATGCGCTCAATTGGTACAGTAGAAGTTGAGCTTGAGCCATCTGTAACTGTTGATCCAATGATTGATCCTATGATGGCAGAGCAGGTTATTCAGATTCCAAGAGTTAATGAACTGAATGAAGAGGAGCTTGTTGAAGCAATTTCTCTAGCTCAAAATGCAATCAGCCTAGCAGCTGGTGAGTACGAGAAAGCATTTGCTGAAGCAGTAAAACCAAAAGCAGATGTAGAACTGTTTGATGAAGTAGCCAATCCTTCGATTGTAGCATACATTCAGGAATTTTACATGGATGACATTAATCACGCTTTAGATGGAATGGCAAAAAGCGAGCGTGGTGGTGAACTCAAAGCAATAGTTGCAAAAGTAATGAGTGATGATGTTGCTGTAAAAGAGGAGTGGAGTGAAGAAGAGGTAAAGTGTGCTGTTGATGCGGTTAAACGTGCAAGAGTTAGATCGATGATTCTTGAAGAGGGTCGTCGTGCTGATGGAAGAGGGCTAAAAGATGTAAGACCTATAAGCATAGAGACAAATATCTTGCCTAGCGTTCACGGATCATGCCTCTTTACCAGAGGTGAGACACAGGCTTTGGTTACGTGTACTTTAGGGAACCGCCAAGATGCACAGATGTTTGAAAGAATTACTGGTAAAAGTGCTAGTTATGAAGAGTTTATGGTTCACTATAACTTTCCGGGATTTAGCGTTGGGGAAGCTTCTCGCATAGGACCTCCAGGTCGTCGTGAATTAGGACACGGAAACCTTGCAAAACGTGCAATTGAGCCAAGCCTTGATAAAACAGAGTTGGATGCAATTGTACGTTTAGTCTCAGAAATTTTGGAGTCTAATGGTTCATCTTCTATGGCAACTGTTTGTGGTGGTTCATTAGCTCTTAAAGCTGCTGATGTACCGGTTCAAAAACTGATAGCCGGAGTTGCTATGGGGCTTGTTACAGAGGATGACAAATATGCCATTTTAACAGATATCATGGGATTGGAAGATCATGATGGCGATATGGACTTTAAAGTTGCCGGTAGCAAAGATGGTATTACAGCCCTTCAAATGGATATTAAACTAGGTGGTATCAGTTTAACTCTTTTAAGAGAAGCTCTTGAACAGGCTCGTGAGGCAAGATTGCATATTCTTGAAATTATGGAAAAAGCAGCTGCTGAGATTGAGGTTAATGAGTCTATTTTGCCAAGTACAGAAATTTTCCATGTAGAGCCTCATAAAATAGTAGATATTATTGGTCAGGCTGGAAAAACAATTCGTGAAATTATCGAAATGTTTGAAGTAAGCATAGACCTTGACAAAAAAGAGGGTGAGGTTAAAGTTTCAGGCCCTAGCAAAGCTAAAGTGAAAGCTGCTTGCGATCATATTAAAGGTATAGTTCAAAACGGTGGAGCAAAAAAAGAGATTCCACAATTTGAACTTGATAAACCTATTGTTGGAAAAGTGAAAAAACTGGTTGATTTTGGGGCGTTTATTGAGTTGCCTGGAGATATTGACGGTCTGTTGCACATCTCTAAAATTTCAAGAGGACGCATTGACCATCCAAGTGATTTGTTGAGTGAAGGTCAGGAAGTTGAAGTTGTAGTAAAATCACAAAAGGGTCATAAAATAGAGTTGGCACTTGCCAAGCCTTTGGATTAAACATAGTTTTACAAAACTTTGGTTAAAATGCGCCTGCAAAGTGATAAGTAGGGATACGCAAGCCGAACGGACTTTGCAATATTTTAACAGGAGCTTTTTATGAAAAAGTTTTTTCTTTTGATGATGGCATTTGCAGGGTTTGCATTTGCAGGTGAAGGTGAGTCTATGATCCAAGCATACAGCGTTGTTGCAGCTGGTGTTGGTCTTGGTCTTGCAGCACTTGGTGGTGCTATTGGTATGGGTAACACTGCAGCAGCTACAATTGCTGGTACAGCTCGCAACCCAGGTCTTGGCGGAAAGCTTATGACTACAATGTTTATCGCACTTGCGATGATCGAAGCTCAGGTTATCTATACACTTGTTATTGCTTTGATCGCTCTTTATGCAAACCCATTCCTAGGATAATTTGCATATTTTTTAAAATTGGCCTGAGTCTCTTGACTCGGGCCTTTTTTTTTGCTAAAATTCCGACCTCTAAACAACTACTACATAGCTTTACGCGTCGGTGGTGGAATCGGTAGACACGCTGTCTTGAGGGGGCAGTGGGCATCGCCCGTGCGAGTTCAAGTCTCGCCCGACGCACCACTTTAGTTTTCTGCTTTTTCGTTTTCCTTCTTCTTACAATTGGAGTTAGCCTATGAGATTAGAACAGTATGAGCTTGATGCAATAAGGGAAAGCTTTATCAAAAATTTTCAAAAAGGTAAAGTATATCTTTTTGGCAGTCGCGTAGATGAAAATAAAAAGGGTGGTGATATCGATTTATATATAGATTTAGGTGATAATGTTGATTTAAAAGAAGTTATGAAAATGAAACAAGATTTTAAATTGGATATATATGATAAAATTGGAGAGCAAAAGATTGATATAGTAATATCTAAAGATAAACAGAGTTCAATCGTGCAAGAAGCTTTAAAAAAAGGTATTTTATTGTGCGAGATATAGTCGTTAAAGAGAAACTTGAAAAGATATTTTATGAGTGTGATATGCATATTTTAAGATTAAATAGTGCATACAAAAAGATGTCAAGCTTTATGCCGTTAACAAAAGAGAGATATATAAACTTAAGTGACGACGAAGTAGAACATATTGACCAGTTTTTATTTAGGTTTGCAAAACTTCAAGATGCCATGGGTGCAAAATTGTTTAAGAATATATTGATTTTTCTTGAAGAAGATATTGAAGGTAAACCATTTATTGATATATTAAACTTAATGGAAAAACTAGAACTAATAAAAAGTGCAAATGATTGGAAGAAGTTAAGAGATGATAGAAACGAACTATCTCACAATTATGAGAATGAACCTGAGAGCATGAGTCTGGTTATAAATCAGCTATATGCCAAAAAAGATCTTATAGTAAATATATACGATCACATAAAAGAAACATATAAAAATAGAATATAATTAATAGAATTACTTTTCAATTTTTGAATGATGAAAAGTTTTACTAAATTTCATCGGCAAGTTCTTTTATATATCTATCTACATTATTGAATGATATAAGGTTTCCTTCATCTAAATTTTTTTGAGATTTTTCAATAATAGTTATAAAGTTATCCTCTTTTTCTATAATCTTTACATCTTTGTTAAAGCCTTCTAAAATAGAGAGGATTTTATTTACTATACTATCTTTTACTTCTATTGTAAATATTATTCTTCTATCTCTTTTTCTAAGTCATTTAAGAACTTTAGTACATTTTGATTTTTTTCATTCTCTATTTTTGCAGATTTTATAGCTTTTAATAGATTTGTATTCTTTGCAATGATTATTAAATCTTGGTAATATTTAGGTAGTTTATTTTTAATTACATCAAATACAATATTTTCATCTATACCAAAATAGCCATGAATTATTTGATTTCTAAAATCAACAATTCTTCTGTAATCACTGCTTAAATACCCTTCTTTTAAAAGATAGTTTGTAGCTTCGCCTATGATCTCTAATTCTCTTAAAGTACCATCCCATTCTAATTCACTATATAATAAATCTTGAGCATTATCAAAGTTTTTAGTATATCTGCCTATTTTATCTATAGCTATAAAAATATCTACAATATATAAACTAATATCTCTTTTATACATATTCTACTTCTTTATAGATTGTTGATTTAAGATGTTCTCTAACATTGTGAAATAGACCTAAATCAACTTTTTTTTGAAAACTTTTTTCTAAAAACTCTTTTAGTTCGTAGTAAGCATCAAAACTTGGTGGCATATCTACTAAAATATCTATATCACTGTTTTGATTTTGTGTATTTTTTGCATAGCTTCCGAAAAGAGCTATTTTCTTAATATGATATTTTGACTCTAATTGCTCTTTATTCTCTTTTAAAAAGTTGAGTATGTCTGTTTTATCCATTAGCTACTCTCCTTTTTGCTTAAGATATTTTCTATCTCTTTGATTATATCATCTATCTCTTTACTATTTTACTTGATATTTTCTACAAACTCCATTGGTGATCTTATGGGTCTTTTTAGATTCAGCTTTTGCTTCCACTATGGCTAAGTTTGTATTTCTGTAAGTTATAAGGTAATCTACAAAATATTTTTTACCTCTTTTACCGCCAATGAGTTTTCACTCCATCCACTCTCATTTAGTTTTGGTGTAATTAGTTTTGCTTTAGTGTCAGCTTCAAGATAACTCATAACAATCCATTTTAAATGATTTATGTGGATTTTAGCAAAAAATAGTAAAGCTAGAGGTAAATTAATCTTTATTTATTATTTTTTGAATAGCAGCTGAACACATAGCAAGACCAAAACTTCCTGTTACTCCAACAAAGCTCCCTTTTGTTTGACACTTTGGCTCTTCTGGGCTAAAGAGTGCTGGAAAGTCACCTTTAAATCCACTTTTTTTAAGCTCATAGCGTATCTTTCTTGCAAATGGATCACCATGTGTTTTCCAGATGGAGGCTATCTCTATTTTTGTCGGGTCCAGTTTTCTGGCTCCTCCTGTGGCACTTATGAGTTTTGGCGATACTTTGTGAGCTAGTGTAATTTTTGCACGGATGTCATCTATTGCATCAAGTACCAAATCAAAAGAGCTAAAATCAAAATTTTCTATCCATTTATCATCAATTTTAGCCTCTATTGGAGTAACAGTTGGGTAGAGTTCTGCTAGTCGATGTACTTTTACAGCTCCAACTTTATCACTGCCAATTTGCCTGTTTTGGTTAGTAATGTCATATTTGTCAAAATCAACTATTGTAATATCTTCAACACCGCTTCTAACTAAACAGTCTAAACAGAAACTTCCAACTCCTCCTACGCCAAGCAGGAGTATTTTTGCTTTACGGAGTTTTTCAAAGTCATCTCCCATTAACATTCGACATCGTTCATATTTCATCTTCAATCTTCCACTCTTTTAATCTATCAATATCTTCATAACTTGTCATATCAAGTTTTACCGGTGTAATTGAAACATAGTTCTCTTTGATAGCTTCAAAGTCGCACATTCTATTTTCATCTGGAATCCATTGAAGTGGGTGAAGTCCTAACCAGTAGTACTCTTCACCTCGTGGATTGCGGTGTAGTTGTGCATCATTCCCATATAGTCTGTAGCCTGCCTTGGTAACTCGAAAGCCTTTGCACTCTTTTGGTTGAACAGGAGGTACATTTATATTTAAAAAACGCCTGTCACCCAATGGGAAACCATCTTCTAAAATCTTTTTACAGATGTTGTAAGCTGCTTTTTTTGCCAGTTCAAAACCAAGCTCATCAATGTTTTGACAACGGCTTCTGCAAACCTGGCTTATGGCAATTCCTGGAATACCTTGCAAGACTGCTTCCATTGCGGCACTCGCTGTACCGCTGTAGGTGATATCTTCACCCATATTTGCACCTTTGTTAATTCCGCTGACAACAAGATCTGGTTGACACTCTTCACTAAAAAGAGCATATTTACTTAGGTAAACACAATCTGTAGGTGTTCCATCATCCAGTTTGAAAAAATCATCATCTATCTGCACAAATCGAAGCGGACGTGTAAGGGTTAGACTGTGACCGCACGCTGATTTTTCCACTGTTGGTGCAACAACAGTAATATGACCTAATGGGCGCAGTGCTTCAACCAAAGCTTTTAACCCTAGCGATTCAAAGCCATCATCATTAGTAATAAGTATACGTTTCAAGATTTACTCCAGAATTTTTTGCAAATTATATTATAATTGGCCCATAATGAATAGCAAGAAGAGAAAATTACTGGTACATGCGCCATCTATTACAGAATTAGAGTGTATTGTATCAGGAAAAAAGATTAATACTTTTACAGATAAATGTTTTGTACTGCTTCACTTTTTTACAGGCGGATGCATTAACTGTCTGCACGTTCTTGAAGAGTTGAAGCGTGTAGAGTTTCCAAAAGGTTTGGTTGTTATTGGCATTCATACAGGAAAGTTTGATAAAGAGAAAGAGGATGAGTGGATCAAGGAGTTAATTGCTAGGTACAACATCGATCATCCTGTGATTAATGATGCTGATGGCAGATTATGGGACAGTTATGGTGTTAGGGCTTGGCCTACTCTTGTATTGGTTTCTCCAGATGGCTATGAAGTAGCCAGAAGTAGTGGAGAAGGAAGAGTACCAAAACTACTTGAAGCTTTTGAAAAGTACCGTAATGATTACACTTTATCTGGTGAGTGGAGTATCTTAAATATGAATAGCAAAAGAGTATCTAGTGATTTTTCAAAACTGTTTGCTACAAAAGAGAATATTTTTTTGAGTGATATAGGCAGAGGGTGCGTGCATATTTGTACACACACCGGTGAAATTATTAAAACAATTGAAGGTTTTAAAGAGCCACAGGGGATTTATGTTAAAGATGATTATATTTATGTAGCAGACAGATTAGCCGGAACAGTTGTAAAAGTTGATCTTCAAAATGGAAATAGAAGAGTTATAGCAGATAATTTACGTTCACCTTGGGGATTGACAGGTGATGAACAAAGATTACAGATTGCAGTGGCTGGGTCTCATCAGATATGGCAGGTTGATTATGATGGAAACAATCTTACTCTTTTAGCCGGAATTGGCTCTGAAGGTATTCGTGACGGAGATGCTGTAACAGAAGCTCTTTTTGCTCAACCGACAGATTTGGATTGGTTGAATGATACGCTTTATGTCATAGATGCAGAAGGAAGTGCATTACGCTCTATTGAATATGGGCGTGTTAAAACATTGATTGGATGGGATCTTTTTACATTTGGTGATTGTGATGGAATTGCAGAATTAGTGCGTCTTCAGCATCCAGAGGGTCTTTGTGCCGGTATTGGAGGTTGTGGCAATCAACGAATCTTTATATGCGATACATATAATGGAAAAGTAAAAGTTTATGATCCACTAAATGGGCGTGTAGTAACACTGATAGATGGGTTGAATCATCCTACTGGTATTTGCAAGGTAGATTGTTGGCTATATGTAGTTGAAAGAGGAGAAGATATATTGGGTCGATTTGATATAAGTACAATGGAGTATGAAAGGATGAAGATAGAATGAATCTGTTGGTCAGTGCATTGGAGCCTTCTGCAAACTTGCATTTGAAGTTTTTGCTTAAAGAGCTTGAGAATGTAAATATATCAGGTATATTTGATCGTAGCCTAGGAGAGCCTCTTTATGGGATGGATGAGTTTTCCGTTATGGGTGTTGTTGATGTTCTAGCCAAATACTTTAAAGGCAAAGAGGCGATTGCAGAGATGGTGAGCTTGAGCAAAAATTGCGATAAAGTTCTGCTTATAGATGCTCCAGCTTTTAATATTCCTCTTGCAAAAGCTATTAAAAAGAGGTATCCGGATAAAGAGATTATATATTATATTTTGCCAAAGGTGTGGGCATGGAAAAAGCATCGTGCAGCATTGGTAGATCACTACTGTGACAGACTTGCTTCAATTTTTCCATTTGAAAGAGATTTTTTTAAAAATGCAGAGTATGTAGGTAATCCACTGCTTGATGAGATTGATATAAAAAGAGTAGTAAGTAGTGATAAAGATACTATAGCTTTCTTGCCTGGTAGCAGAAAGAGTGAAATTACAAGGTTGATGCCTGTTTTTCAAGAGACTGCTAAACAGCTTGGTAATAGACGAAAATTGCTGGTTATACCTGAGTTTATAGATAAAAATAGAATTGAAGAGTGGTATGGTGACATCAGCTCTTTTGAAGTAGTGCAAGATACCCATAAAGCAGTTGCACAAAGTCATTTTGCTTTTGTTTGCAGTGGAACGGCAACATTGGAGACTGCTCTTATAGGAACTCCATTTGTTCTGGTTTACAAAGCTCGTCCTCTGGATTATAAAATAGGACGATTTTTTGTCAAACTTCCACATGTGGGGCTTGCAAATATTATTATGGATTTTGAAAAAAAATCGCCTGTACATCCAGAACTTTTTCAAGAGGATGTAAACAGTGACAATCTGCTTAAGTTTTATGAAACTATGGATAGAGACCATTTTGATAAAAAGAGTGAAGAACTTAGGAGTATTCTTAAAACTGGCAGTGCTCAACGTGTAGCTAGTATGATTTTATCGTGATTTTTTTAATAAAGCCAAATAAAGATATAATATAAAGAAAAAAGATTGGAGAAGAGTTTATGCAAAAAGAACCTATGACAGAGTTTGGGTATAAAAAACTTAGTGAAGAGTTGGAATATTTAAAAAGCGAAGCACGCCCTGCAGTAGCAAAAGAGATTCAAAAGGCAAGAGAGCTTGGTGATTTGAAAGAGAATGCTGAATATCATGCTGCTAAAGAAAAGCAGGGGTTAATGGAGGCTCGCATTGCAGAGCTTGAAGATATTTTAGGACGTGCACAGGTTGTTGATCCTTCAACATTTGAGCATAAGCGTGTTAGTTTTGGATCAACAGTTACTCTTA
This sequence comes from Hydrogenimonas thermophila, assembly GCF_900115615.1. Classification (NCBI taxonomy): domain Bacteria; kingdom Pseudomonadati; phylum Campylobacterota; class Epsilonproteobacteria; order Campylobacterales; family Hydrogenimonadaceae; genus Hydrogenimonas; species Hydrogenimonas thermophila. The sequence goes on from NZ_FOXB01000005.1 coordinate 97,510, forward strand.
TAGATATAGATACAGATGATGAAATAACATATACAATTGTTGGAGCAAGTGAAGCAAATCCAGATAAAGGGCTTATCTCTTATCATTCGCCGCTTGCAAAACAGTTGATTGGAAAAGAACCCGGTGACGAAGTGCGTGTAAACTTGCCTGGCGGTGAAAAGGATTATGAGATAGATGAGGTATGTTACAAAGAGATCTGTTTTGGAGATTAAGCTGTGATTCCTGTTGCTATTATTGGTGCCAGTGGATATACTGGATTAGAGTTAGTTAAAATTCTCACTCAGCACCCTGAATTTGAATTGGTTTATGTAGCAACCAGTGAAGGTGAAACAACTATACAGCAGTTGCATCCTTCACTTGAAGGCGTTGTAACAATGCAAGTAGAGAAGGCAGATGCTAGTGAAGTAGCAAAAGTTGCTCAGATAGCCTTTTTGGCTTTGCCTCATAAAACATCTATGGGTTTTGCATCACAATTGCTTGAACTAGGTGTAAAAGTAGTAGACTTATCGGCAGACTATCGTTTGAAACTTGATAGATATGAAGCACACTACTGCAAACATACAGATACAAAACACTTATGCGAAGCAGCTTATGGTCTTCCAGAGTTTTATCGCAATAAAATCAAAGAGAGTCGGATTATAGCCAATCCTGGTTGTTATCCTACAGCTTCTTTGCTTGGTCTTTTACCTTTTATACCATATATAAAAAAAGATACTCCTATTTTCATAGATGCTAAAAGTGGAGTAAGTGGAGCAGGGAAGAAACTTTCATCAACAACCCACTATGTGACAATTAATGAAAATATCTTTGCCTATAATCCTATAAAGCATCGTCATGCACCTGAGATTGCTGAGAAGATTGATGAGCTTTTTGTAACGCAGGTAGAGGTAAACTTTGTGCCTCATCTAATTCCAGTAACAAGAGGAATGCTTTGTAGTATATACATGCAGCTTGAAAATGAACTGGATCCTATTGAAGTACTTGAAAGTTTATATAAAGATGAGCCGTTTGTGCGAGTCAGAAATAATCCTGTAGACATAAAATCTGTTGCTGGTACCAACTTTTGCGATATCTACGCAACAATGAATGGCAATAGTCTATTTATCAGTTCAGCTATTGATAATCTTTTAAGGGGTGCAAGTTCCCAGGCTGTTGTAAATGCAAATATCATCTGCGGTTTTGATGAAACACTAGGAATTCCTCAACTTGCTTATGTCCCATAAAAAACTCTTAACTTCTAACTTCCAGCTCCTGACTTTAAAAGATGGAGCTTGGCTTATTGCTGATGCTCACTATGCCCACTACAACACTGCATTATATGACTTTTTAAGTTGTAAAGATGAAGATTTACCTCCACAGCTCATACTGATGGGTGATATTTTTGATCTTCTGTTTGGAAATGCTCCAAATTCCATTGAACCAAATTTAAAAATGGTCGATCTTTTAAAAAGCATTGCTAAAAAGGTTGAGGTTATCTACCTTGAAGGAAATCATGATTTTGGTTTAAAAACAATATTTGGTGACTCTATAAAGATAGTTCCAAGAACAAAACAGCCTCTTTTTATGAGTGCAAACAGTAAAGTTGTAGCACTTCATCATGGAGATATGATGCAAGGGATTGGTTATGAGATATATACTGCATTAATTAGAAATAGATGGATAGATCGAGTTTTAAACACTATTGATTCTTTAAGAGATGGAAAAATAATAGATTGGCTTGAAAGATATAATCGCCAAAAAAAGCCTTGTTATTCAATAGATAGTTTTGAAAATATAGTTTCACAACGTTTAGATATATTGGAACAAAAGTTTGAATTTGACTATTGGGTAGAGGGGCATTTTCATCAAAATGTACAATACAATTTTAATGAAAAAAAATATTGTAATTTACCTGCTTTTGCTTGTTGTCAAAGTTATATTGTTGTAAAATTAAGTGAAAGCGGCATCAATTTTATAGAAAAAAAAGGTTCGCCATGACGTCAAAAAGAGATGTATTAAAGGTTGGAACCAACGAATTGGAGTTGGTGGATTTTCGTATTCTCAAAGAAGAGAATGGTGAGGTGTATGAGGGTATTTATGGTATTAACGTATCAAAAGTGCGTGAAATCATTAAATACCCTAAACTAACTGAACTTCCTGGTGTACCAGATTTTATAGAAGGAATATTTGATCTTCGTGGTGTTGTAATACCAGTGGTTGATCTGGCAAAATGGATGGGCATTAAGGTACCAGAAAATTTAAATATTCAGCCTAGAGTAATTATTGCAGAATTTAATAATGTTCTTATTGGTTTTGTTGTGCATGAAGCAAAGCGTATTAGACGAATAAACTGGAACGATATTGAACCAGCTTCTTTTGTATCTGGGCATGGAGTTTTAGATAAGAGCAAGATAACTGGTGTGACTAGAATTGAAAATAATGAAGTACTTTTAATTCTTGATCTTGAAAGTGTTGTAGAAGAGTTAGGTTTCTATCAGCCTGAAATTGATGCAGACATAAAAGTTGAAAGTTTTAGTGGTATGGCATTAATTTTAGATGACAGTGCAACTGCTAGAAAAATAGTAAAAGATGCAATGGCAAAAATGGGCTTTACCGTTATTGAAGCAAAAGATGGTAAAGAGGGGCTTGAAAAGCTTGAAGAATTATATAATATATATGGCGATCAAGTAAAAAATGAGTTGAAAATTATTGTATCAGATGTAGAAATGCCTTTAATGGATGGCTTCCACTTTGCTGCAAGAGTAAAAGATGATCCTAGGTTTAATGAAATTCCTATTGTCTTTAACTCATCTATAAGTGATCACTTTAGTGAACAAAGAGGTAAAGATGCAGGTGGTGAAGGATATTTAGTTAAATTCGATGCCAATACTTTCTATACAGAAGTAGCTAAAATTGTGCGCTCCCACATTAAGAATTAGAGTTGTGTAATAAAAGGATGAGAGATGGATGAATTTCAGGAAATATTAGAAGACTTTTTAATTGAAGCGTTCGAGATGATCGAACAGCTCGATAATGATTTGATCGATTTGGAGAGCAATCCGGAAGATTTGGATTTATTGAATCGTATTTTCCGTGTTGCTCATACTATAAAAGGTTCAAGTTCATTTTTGAATTTTGATGTATTGACTCATCTTACACATCATATGGAAGATGTATTAAATAAAGCTAGACGTGGCGAGTTGGTTATTACGCCTGAGATTATGGATGTTGTACTTGAGTCTACAGATAAGATGAAAGCTCTTTTAGAGCATATCAAAGAGACTGGAACTGATGAAGGTGCTATAGATGTTGCACCTACTGTAGCAAGACTTGATGCGGTATTAAAAGGTGAAGATATATCTTCTGTTTCTGAATCTCAGTCAGAATCTGAGCAAAAAACTGAGTCACAGCCTGAAGAAGAATCTGAACCAAGCTCTACTGAAGAGAAAGATATCTCTGAAATGACTGAAGAAGAGGTGGAAGCAGAGATAGAGAGGTTATTAAAGCAACGTCAGGAAGAGGATCGTAAAAAAAGAGAAGCTAAAAGAAAAGCCCAAGAAGCTGGTGAAAAAGTTGAAGAGAGTGGAGAGAAAGATATCTCTGAAATGACTGAAGAAGAGGTGGAAGCAGAGATAGAGAGGTTGTTGAAGCAACGTCAAGAAGAGGATCGTAAAAAGAGAGAAGCTAAACGGAAAGCTCAAGAAGAAGCAGCAAAAGCTCAAGAAGAGAAGAAGGCTGAAGAGGCAGCTCCACAAGCCAAGCAAGAGGTAAAAGCACCTTCACCATCACCTTCGGCACCAGTAAAAAAAGAGACACCTAAACCTGCTCCTGCTGCAAAAGAGAGAAAAACTACAATGGAGCAGACCATACGTGTTGATGTTAAGCGTCTTGATGACTTGATGAACCTTATTGGCGAACTTGTTCTTGGTAAAAACAGACTTCTTAAAATTTATGATGATGTAGAAGAGAGATATGAGGGTGAACAATTCCTTGAAGAGTTAAATCAAGTTGTTTCATCAATTTCACTGGTAACCACAGACCTTCAAATAGCAGTTATGAAGACCAGAATGTTGCCAATTGGTAAAGTTTTCAACAAGTTTCCAAGAATGGTACGTGACCTCTCAAGAGAGTTGCATAAAGAGATTGAACTTGTCATTAGCGGTGAAGAGACAGAACTTGATAAGTCTATTGTTGAAGAGATTGGTGATCCTCTTGTACATATTATTCGTAACTCTTGTGACCATGGTATTGAACCGCCTGAAGAGCGTGTGGCAAAAGGTAAACCACCAAAAGGTACTGTACAATTAAAAGCTTATAATGAAGGTAACCATATCATTATTGAGATTGTTGATGATGGTAAAGGCTTGAATGCAGATATGTTAAAAGAGAAAGCTTTGGAAAAAGGTTTGATCAGCGAAAAAGAGGCTGAACAAATGAGTGACAAAGAGGCATATATGCTGATTTTCAAACCAGGCTTCTCTACTGCTGCCAAAGTAACAAATGTCTCTGGCCGTGGCGTTGGTATGGATGTTGTTAAGTCAAATATTGAAAAACTAAATGGTATTATTGAGATTGATTCTGAAGTAGGTAAAGGTACAACTCTTAAACTTAAAATTCCATTGACTCTTGCAATTATTCAGTCTTTACTTGTTAGTGTTCAAGAAGAGTTTTATGCGGTACCTCTTGCTTCTGTTCTTGAAACAGTACGAATTACACCAGATGAGATACAGAGTGTTGAAGGGCGAAGTGTTCTAAGACTTAGAAATGAAGTATTGTCACTTGTTCATCTTGCTGATATTTTTGATGTAGAACGTGTCTTCAGTATGGGTGAACATGCATATGTTGTTATTATAGGTTTAGCTGAATCTAAGATTGGATTGATTGTTGATTCTCTAGTTGGTCAAGAAGAGATTGTTATTAAGTCACTTGGTGAATACCTTAAAGGTATTGAAGGTATTGCTGGTGCTACAATTCGAGGAGATGGTAGAGTCACTCTTATTGTAGATGTTGGTGCATTGATGAATATGGCAAAAGATGTGAAAAGCTCTATTCAAAACCTTGAAGGGCCAAGTGATGCAATGAAAGAGAAAACTTCGCCAAGTGATTACAATATTTTAATAGTAGATGATAGTAAAACAGATAGATCTATTATGCGTAAAGCTCTTGCACCTCTAGGTGTATCAATAACAGAAGCGACCAATGGGGTAGAAGCATTAAATCTTATGAAAGATGGAAGTAAGATTTTTGATGCGGCATTGGTAGATATTGAAATGCCAAGAATGGATGGCTACACTCTTGCAAGTGAAATTAGAAAATTCAACAAATTCAAAAACATTCCACTTATAGCGGTTACAAGTAGAACTAGTCGAAGTGATAGAATGAGAGGAGTTGAGGTTGGTATGACTGAGTATATTACCAAGCCTTATACTCCAGAGTATCTAATGAATGTAGTTGCAAGAAATATAAATCTTAATGTGGAGCAGTAATCATGAGTACACAACTTGAACAAGTACTAAAAAAACAGCAGCAACAACAACAAGCTCCTGATGAAGCTGATTTGGAAAAAGAGGTACAAATAGTAGGATTTATGGTAGGTGATGAAGAGTTTGCAGTTCCTATTTTAAGTATTCAGGAGATTATTAAACCTATTGAATATACTCGAGTACCTAAAACACCAGGGTATGTACTTGGTGTTTTCAATCTTCGCGGTAGTGTTTTACCTCTTGTTGATTTGAGAATGAAATTTGGTCTCTCAAAATCAAAAGAGAGTGAAGATACCAGATATATGGTAATTAAAGAAGATGATGAAATTGCCGGGTTTGTTATAGACAGATTGACACATGCTACACGCATTAAAGAGAAAAATATTGATCCAGCACCTGAAACACTAAATGATGAGAATAATCTCATTGAAGGTGTAGGAAAGCAGGAAAACAAACTTATCTCAATTTTAAATGTTAAAGCTCTTTTAAAAAGAGACTTTTAAAAAATTATGAATTATGAGTGATGAATGATGAATTAATTTCATCATTCATCTAGTAGTTGTTTTGCCAACTTGAAACGGTTGGCAGTCATTAAGTGAATTTTTGGATGTAACTCTTTTATCTCTTCATAAATCTTTTGACTTAATTCTAAACCTCTCTTCTCCTCTTCTGATTCACCTTTTTGGTTGGCAGTATAGAGTATATCTAACCATCTTTTTGGTACATGTATGCCTGGTACATGCGAAGCAAGAAATTGTGCAGTTTTAAGGCGTGTTATAGGAAAGAGACCAATAATCAATGTTCCTTTGTTTGCATTGCTTAAATGTTTAGCTTCTTCAAATAGTTCAAGAAGCATTTGTGCATTCTCTTTATCAAAAACAGGCTGGGTAATAATGCCAATTGCTCCATGTTCAAGTTTCTTGGTAAATTTTTTCAATAATGTTTTTGGGTTTTTTGCAAATGCATTGCTAACTGCAAAAGGGTAGATAGGACGAGGTTTAATGTTGAATTCACGACCGGCAAAATCTATGCCTGCATTGAAACATTTAATGATATCCAAAAGCATTGTACTATCACTCTCAAAGACACCTTTGGCCGCAGGTTGATCACTTATTTTTGCAGGGTCTCCTGTAAGAGCAAGAATGGTACGTACATCTATATTGTTAGCCCCAAGCAGGTCCGACTGTAGTGCTATCTTATTTCTGTCACGCATACTCATAGTAGCTAGAACCGGTTTTTTAAAACGTTGTTGAAGAAGCATTGCTGCAATAATTGAGTTAAATTTCAGTTTTGCCAGGGGGTTATCTGTAGTGCTGAAACCATCTACTTTATCGGCAATTCCAAGTTTTTCTATTGTATCTATAACCGGTATAAAGTTCGCATCATGTTTTGGTGTTGTTTCAAGCGTAATGTAGCTCTTTTTTGGATCTTGAAGTTTTTCAATGAATTGTTCAAACATTATTTTATCCATCTATTTTTTACGATATTATATCATTTTGTTTTTGCGAGTTAATAGTTAGGAGAATTTTTATGAAGTTAGCTGTATTTGATTTTGACTCTACTTTGATGGATGGAGAGACAATAGATTTTTTAGCTGAGCCTTTAGGTCTTAAAGAGAAGGTTGCAATTATTACAGAGCGTGCTATGCGAGGTGAATTGGACTTTTTTGAAAGCTTGACAACACGTGTACAGCTTCTAGAAGGGCTTTCTATTGAAACGGTTGATACCATCTGCCACAATCTTCCATTTATGCCAGGGGCTAAAGAGACAATTGCTGAATTAAAAAGCTTTGGGTATAAGGTAGTTGTTTTTAGCGGCGGTTTTAGAAATGCAACAAGCTATGCAAAAGAGATTCTTGGTTTTGATGCCGATTTTTCAAATGTTTTACACTCTAAAGATGGAGTGCTTACCGGTTTGGTAGGTGGTGATATGATGTTTGACTTTTCTAAGGGTGATATGTTGCAAAGACTTCAGGCTCTTTTGGGTATTACATCTAAAGATACATTGGTTGTAGGTGACGGTGCCAATGATCGCAGTATGTTTGCTCATGCTGATACTCGTATAGCTTTTTGTGCCAAAGATATATTGAAAAAAGAGGCAAATGTTATTATTGATACAAAAGATTTAACTCAGATTTTAGCACATGTCTCTTAGTTTAAAAAAAATTTTTGATACGATAAAAAGCTATAAGAAAGCACTTATAGCAGGTAATATTGTCGCTATTTTAGCAGCACTTGTAAGTGTGCCTACACCACTGTTGATTCCAGTCCTTGTTGATGAAGTGCTTTTGAAAAAGAGTGATACATTAACACATTGGCTTGATACACATATAATGCCAATGGATACATTAGGCTATGTGTTGACTATATTGCTTGCAACTGTTTTTTTACGTTTTTTATATACAGCACTTAGTATTTTACAGACAAAAATATTTATGCAAATATCTAAAGATGTAACATACCGCATACGTGTTCAAGCACTAGAACATCTTAAACGAATCTCTATGAAAGCGTATGAGACATCGCACTCAGGTTCTATCTCTTCCAAGCTAGTAACTGATATTGAAACAATTGATACTTTTATTGCTTCAACGGTAAGCAGATTGATAATTTCAGTACTTTCGCTTATTGGGATTGCTGGTGTACTTTTTTGGATTCACTGGGGGCTTGCACTCTTTATCATCATACTGAATCCTCTTGTAATTACCTTTACAACTAAATTGGCTAGGAAAGTCTCCAAACTAAAAAAAGAGGAGAATCTTGCTATAGATCTATTTCAATCTGCACTGACAGAGACACTTGATCTATTTGGGCAGATAAGAGCATCCAATCAAGAGCAAGGATTTTTTTCACAACTCACCAATAAGGCACGTAATATTCGTGAGCGCAGTATAGCATTTGGTTGGAAGAGTGATGCGGCAAACCGTATATCATATCTTACTTTTCTTGCCGGGTATGAAGTGTTTCGTGCTGCAAGTATTTTAGCTGTTGCATTTTCTGATCTAAGCATCGGAATGATGTTAGCAGTATTTGGCTATCTTTGGTATATGGTAACGCCTGTACAGGATATTTTAGGTATTCAGTATGCTCTGCACAATGCCAGAGCGGCAGTTGCTCGCATTAATGAAATATTTGACATGCCAATTGAGCCGGAATTTCCTCATAAGAAAAACCCATTTACAGATGAACAGGTTGGTGTAAAACTTGAAAATGTAAATTTTGGATACTCTGAAGATACACAAATATTGAAAGATATCTGTTTTGAAGCAAAGCCGTCTCAGAGGATTGCACTTATTGGTGCAAGCGGATCAGGTAAAACAACACTGGCACAATTGATTGTAGGTTTTTACCCTATTGACAGTGGAAGATTGCTTTTTAATGGCATTGATGTAAAAGAGATTGGATTAGATGTAGTTCGAGAACATGTAAACCTTGTATTGCAAAGTCCAAAACTTTTTAACGATACGATTCGTTTTAACATTACTCTTGGACGTGAGATTTCTGAAGATGAAATTTGGAAAGCTCTTGAAATGGCTCAAATGAAGAGTGTAATTGAAGATTTTGAAAAAGGGTTAGATACTGTAGTAGGACGTGACGGCATCAAACTTTCTGGTGGACAGAGACAACGTATAGCTATTGCAAGAATGATTGTGGCTGATCCAAAAATAGCAATTTTAGATGAGTCAACATCTGCTCTTGATGTACATACTGAAGCCAATCTTTATGAGGCACTTGAGCCATTTTTTGAAAAACGTACAACTATTATGATCGCACACAGGTTAAGTACTATTCGCAAAGCAGACTATATTTATGTTCTAGAAAAAGGGCGCATTGTAGAAGAGGGTACACACGAAGAGCTTTTAAAAGAGGAGGGTGTTTATATGGGATATATTCAACAGTCAGGAGCTTGTAATGGAGTTGTTTGATGCATTAATTTTAGGCATAGTAGAAGGAATTACAGAGTTTTTACCTGTCTCATCAACAGGTCACCTTATTTTAGCTTCAAGCCTTTTAGGAATTGAGCAGACAGATGTCCATAAAACATTTGAAGTTGTTATTCAACTGGGTTCTATTCTTGCAGTAATCTTTGCTTTTAAAGATAAAATTTTTCATAGCTTGGAGCTTTGGAAACGTCTTATTGTCGGATTTATTCCTACGGCTGTACTTGGTTTAACTTTGTATAAGATTATCAAGTCTCTATTTGCTCCTGAAACAGTTGCTTATATGCTTGTAATTGGTGGTGTAATTTTTATTTTGGTTGAACTCTTTTATAAAGAGAAAGAGCATCATATTGGGTCAGTGGAACAGATCAGTTACAAACAAGCCTTTCTCATTGGTCTTTTTCAATCTATGGCAATGGTTCCAGGTACTTCTCGATCAGGTGCTACTATAATAGGTGGAATTTTAATAGGTTTGAAGAGAAAGACCGCAACAGAGTTTAGTTTTTTACTTGCTGTACCTACAATGTTGGCGGCAACTGCATATGATATACTCAAACACCATAGTGAGTTTGATTTTTCTCAAGCTCAGGCACTTGGCGTTGGTTTTGTAACCGCTTTTATTGTAGCATTAGCTATAATCAAATGGTTTTTGAGCTTTGTAAAGAAGCATAGTTTTATTCCATTTGGGATTTATAGAATAGTTGTAGGGCTTATATTTTTAGGAGTTGTTTTATGAGTAAATATTTTGAGATGGCATCTAAGCTTTATCAGGATGGTGATAAAGTATCGGCGTTTAATTCCTTTTTAGAGTTGGCTATTGACGGTGATGCTGATGCACAGGCAATGGTTGCTTATATGCTTGAAAATGCTGAAGGATGTGATGCTAATCTTGAAGAAGCAGTTGAATGGTATAAAAAGGCAGCTGATCAGGGACAATCTATAGCTCACTTTAATCTTGGGCAGATTTTACGTAGTGGAAAAGCCGGCAGTGTCGATGAGTCTGCAGCTTTTAACCATTTTATGAAATCAGCTCACGCTGGTAATCTGCATGCGATGTTTGAAGTAGCACAAATGCTTGAAAATGGTATAGGTACTCCAAAAAGTCTTGAACGAGCTGCAAGTTGGTATGAAACAGCTGCAAGGTATGGTCATACAGAAGCTCAAAACTCTATTGGTGCAATGTATCAAGAGGGTCATGGCGTTCCTCAAGATTATGCAAAAGCATTTGAGTGGTATGAAAAGGCAGCTAACGAAGGACATCCAAGAGCAATGTATAATCTTGGTATGCTTTATGACAAAGGCTGGGGTGTTGCAAGAGACCATGAAAAAGCATTAGAGTGGTGCAGAAAAGCTGCTCATGCTGGTCATGAGAAGGCGAAAGGAATTATTCGCCGTCTTCAAGAAGAGGGTAAGATTGTATTTTAGTTTATATATACCCTTTCTCTTTTCTGTTTAAATGCCATGCTTCAACACTTTGCGGACGACCAATAAAATAGCCCTGAGCATACTCAATTCCAAACTCTTCCAGCTCTCTGCGCTGTTTTTCAGTCTCTACACACTCAATTATAGATTCAAGTCCCAAAGAGTGGCTCATTTTAGAAGCAATATGAATAATTCTTCTTGTTGATTCTGAATGCTCCATTGTTCTTGTAAGAGAACCATCAAATTTTAGGTACTGTATGATGCCATCTTCTGCAAGTTTTATGACTGTTTGAAGTGAGCTGTATCCGGTACCAAAATCATCAATTGCAAATATAAGCCCATGCTCTTTATGCAGTTTTACAATCAATCCCAAATTTTCCAGCAATACCTGCTCTGTTAACTCTACAATTATTTCAGTACCAATAAGAGGTCCTCTTATTGCATCTATTAGTTTTTTCACATAATCTTTTTCAAGCAGTGTATCTGCTGAAACATTTATGAAAAGCTTGGTTGCAAATATACTGATTAAATCTTTATAGTGTATGATTTTATCTAAAATCAAGTGGTCCAAACGACCAATAAGTTTCATGTCTATTAGCAGATCAATGAAAGCCCCTGCAGGTATATATTTATCATTCTCTTTAATACGTGCAAGAACTTCAAAAGCATGTATATTATCAGGATTATGAATACGTGAAATTGGTTGCAAGAAAATTTCTATATTTCCATTATCAAGCATTTTTTTAAGATATGTAATATGCTTATAGTGGTTATTGATCCAGTGTAACATATCTTTTTGAGCTGACTCTGATGTCAAGAAAAGAGGTGATTCACTATTTTTTAGCTTCTCTTTAAGATAGATAAAGATTGTTCTTATCTCATCATTTTCCAGAGTAAAAGGAGGTGTTATTTCTATTACTCCCTGTTTTACACTAAAAACTGGAAGAGAAGGGCAATTTTGGATTCTATTCTGAAGGTCTTTATTAAATTCATCTATTACCGTTTTAACATCTTCAAGTAAAAAATCTTCAAAAAAGAGATAGTAGTCTCCTCCTACCCCTCTAGTATAAACCATAAATTCTTGATTATCACTATAGACCTGCTTTAAAGATTGATCTACCATTTCAATAACCATATCACCTACTTTTGGATTATAGAAAGTATTAATATGTTTCATACTATAAATGTCAAATACAGCAATATAAGATTGTTTTTGTGTAGGAATGGCTTTATGAATGTATCTTTTAAATGTTTTAGTTCTATCAAGTTGTGCATTAAAGTAGAGAACACCTATTAGATTCATCAGTCGTTCACTATATTCTCTTATTTCATTATAAAGTATATATGCCGATTTATAGTGCTTTTGTGTAAGTAGATAAGCAAAGGTAGCTGCTAGCTCGTGCAGTTTTGTATGTGTAGAACGTAAATATTCGCAAATATTTAATTCATTACAAACCATTTTAGACTCTGGATAGTTAAGTGCAGCTATAAAAGGACATGAGATGCTATCATATATAGGAAATTTACTCATATCATTTTCAATAATAGCATTGCGTAAATTTTCTTGCCATTCAGCATGTATCTTATATAGTATTTTTTCTTTGTAACTTCCAGAGATAATTGGCTCATGTCGTTTTGCTGCCATAATGAGAAACTTAAAAGCGATACTGTTTTTTAACTCTGCAAAATAGTTATTTATCTCTTCTACTCTTTTAGGTTCAACGGTAGAGATTAGTGTATCTTTAATAATTTCTAGATCATCTGATAAAATTGCAAAAGGAATATCATGTTTTACAAATATTTTGCAAAGTTTATCTGCTGCTGTTTCAATAGAACATGGTGCTATTTCAAATGTTTTGATAAATTTTTCAATTTCATCAAGAATGGCATCTTCACTGAATTTAAGATTGTAATTATGCATAAGTGCATTATGTTTATGAAATTTTTGTAGTTTTTTAATAAGTATACTGTAATGTTTTTTCATTAATAGGACTCTTTTCATTGACTGCTCTGTTATAATAAAAACTTAGAACTTAAATATCGAATAGGATTATAAAAGATTAAAAGTGTCAAAAAAGTGTCACTACTAAAAATGAGAGTAAAAAAGTTATTTTAAAATTCGATACCCCATACCGAAGCGATTCTCTATTAATTTATCAGGAAGCTTTTTTTTCAGACGCTTAATAAGTGATTTAATAGCATCATTACTTAAATCTTTATTGTACCTTAAGTAAAATTGTTCACTGATTTTTGCAATAGGAAAAAAGCAGGTTGGTTCCGATGTAAGAATGGAAATAAATAGTTGTTCATTTCTGCTTAGAGGAATAGGCTCCCCATTGTACATAAGTAATTGATCTTTTTTATGAAAAGAGAAGTTTCCAATAAGTGATAAAATAGAATCATTGATTTTTTCCAGTTGAGAAATAGCCCGATCAAGTGCTTCTTTAAAAGCCTGTTTTCTTACAGGTTTTATAAGGTATTTTGTAATATTTAATTCAGTTGCTTTGAGTAGTTGTTCTTGTTCGCTGTATGCAGTTAAAAGGATTGTTCTTGTAATATCATCATTTTGTCGTATCATTTTTATTAATGTTAACCCATCTATTTTAGGCATTACAATATCTGTAATTACAAGGTCTGGATTATATTTTTTATATAGCTCAAATGCTTCTTTGCCATCTTCTGCCACAATAACATTTTCAAAATAGTATGAAAGAAAATTTAGGTAAGCCTTTCTTATAATCTCTTCATCTTCTGCAAACAGAACAGTATACCCCTTTTTTTGGTTCATATAACACCTTTCAAATCAATTTTAAATAAGCTTTTTCTTGCATCAATAAGTTTAAGTGAGCCTTGCATTCGATTTTCTACAATCATTTTTGCAATATAAAGACCTATGCCTCTTCCTTTCTCTCTGAATTTGGTAGTAAAGTATGGATCAAAAATCTGTTTTGCTATGTGAGGTTCTATTCCACCGGCGTTATCACTAACAGAAATTTCACATCTGTGTATATCTTCTTCTGTAAATATTTTAAATGTTATATCTATTTTTGGATATTGAATTTTACGATAATAGAAAGCATCAAGTGAATTATTTATAAGTACCAAAAAAAGATGAAGTATATCTTGTCTTGTTCCAACTATTTTTACATTGTTGCTTCGTTTAATATTTACATTTGCACCAATCTCTTTAATACGTGAACGTAACATTATTAGTGCTTCATCTAGTACTTTTATTGGTTCAATCAGAGTTAACTCTTTTGAAGGAGCTGTGTATTCTTGAAAACTTTTGATTGTATCACCCATAAATTCTGTTATTTTCTCAAACTGTTCAAAATAGCAGTTAAAACTCTCTTTTGTAAGCTTATTTTGACTAAAATCAGTATCCATATCTAAAATTAGTGCATTTAGTTCAGCAAGAGGTTGTTTCCATTGATGAGCAATATTATTTAAAAGCTGTCCCATCTGTGCCAGACGTGTTTGGTGCATTAGTAGTGCTTGCTTCTCTTCATTCTCTTTTTGCAATTTGTATGATTCAGTTATATCTTGTATCATTCCTCTTATCTGAATAGGTTTATCTCCTTCATCATATATAACTCTTGCACGTGAATGTAAAATGGCTTCTGTTCTATCTTTTTTAATAATTTTAAAGATATTGTCATATTCAATATCTCTATTTTCAATAGTTTTTTTTACTTTTTGGAGTAGGGTATCTCTATCTTCAGGAATAATGTGCCGAAGAAATGTTTTAAGTGTTATTGATTTTTCAGAAGGGGCATATCCAAAAATTCTATAAGTTTCTATACAAAATTGTATAGTTTGATCTGAAAGATTAAAATCCCAATAACCAACTTTTGCCATTTGTTGGGCTTCTTTAAGTCGGTAAGTATTCTCTTTTAGTTGAATTTCCTGCTCTTTAAGTTTTGTTATATCTATATAAGCTCCTAAAATTCCAAAAATGTTGCCAAATTTGTCTTTAAGAGGAGTTTTGTAAAGTGAAATGTATATTTTGTTACCATCATTAGTATAGATAACCTCTTCTATTCCATATATGTCTCTTCCAGTATGTAGAGTTTGTAAATCTCCTCTTCTGCAAACTTCTGCATTTTCAGATTTTAGAAGTGTATAGTCATCTTTGCCTATCAGCTCTTCAAGAGTGTTAATTCCAATATCTTGTAGAAAAAGACGATTAGCTCCAAGGTATCGAAAATATTTATCTTTCCAGAAAATACGAATAGGAAGAGTATTTACAATTGACTCAAGAATTAAATGTTCAGCAATAATTTGCTTATTTAGTATCTTTTTTGTAGTTATTCCATAAGGAAGTTTTCGATTTATTCCTCTATATCCAAGAAGTTTTCCATTTTTATCAAAAAAAGGTTTTCCTCTCATCTCAAAAAATAGTATACGACCATCTTTATGTTGTCTTGGTTGAATCAATCCTTCAAAACTTCGTGGAGAGACTTTTCTTAAATAGTAAGATATTTTTTCAAACCCAACTTTTTCTTTTTTTGGAATATAAGGAGGAATTAAAGCTCCTAAAATCTCCTCACGTTTATAGCCAAGCTCTCTTTCTACAGCTCTATTGATGTAAGTTATACGCCCTTCCGCATCTGTTTGCCAGATGATATCATCACTATTTTCTACTAAATCTTTGAAATCTATTTCGTGCATTTCGAAACTATAAAGATAAATCGATGAATTTTTAATTAAACTATTTGCTAAAATTCTGATTTGACTTATAGTAAAGTTAGTTTATGCATATGCTATAATTTTTTAAAATATAAAAATAGAGTTGTTATGATTTTTTACAATATTCTAGATAAGCATTGGCTATGGAAAGAGGTGAGGGAGCATTTGGGGCTTAGTAATCCAGCATACACATTTTGGCCATCAACACCTCATATAAAACTTGGTCGATATATCTTTTTACAAAAAAATAGCTTACCTGAAAAGTATGCTCATGTTGAGCCAATTTTGACAGATTTAAGTGGTTATTTACCTACTCAGTATGCAGCTGGAATGTTGGGAACAGATGTACATATTTTCAATACAAAACAGATGAAACTTCATAAATGTTTTGAGTATAAGTTTGTTTGTGATGTAAAATTTGTAAATATTCGCCGTTTTTTTCTTGAAAATCAGATTCAAGTAGGCAGGAGATCTATAATTCAGTTAGATCGACTGGAGCGTCTTGAGATCACTCCAGATTGCCGGTTTTATCGTATTGATGATAAGTACGGCGTTGTTGTTTATGATGTATAACATTATCAATGAACTATTGGCCAAATAACAGCAAAGTAGATTAAGAAAAATAGAGAGGTTACAAATACAAGTGCAGCTACATCCTTTGGACGACAGTGGAATAGGGCAGCAAAGTTTACATTAGCAATTGCCAAAGGGGTTATAAGCTCCATTAACAAAACAGATGCAATAAAAGGTTCTATTGATGTTCCTTTTAATAAAATCCACGAAACACCAGGAAGTAAGAAAAATTTTATAAGACCTACTGTTTTTACCAAAAGCCAGTCAATATGTTCAACTCTTACTTGTGATAGGTAAATTCCAAATAGCAAAAGTTGTATGACAATAGATGCATAAGCTCCTAGTTTCAAGTTTTCTGCAATAGATTCAGGGATCTGAACATTTAAGAAATTAACTATTAAAGCAGCAATGGCACTCCATAAAATAGGCATTTTTATAACATTCATCAGTGACTCTTTTGGACTGAAGTTTCCAGAGGAGTATATATAGACTCCTATTGTATTTACAAAAAAGACATTTGCAAGGTTGATCATTGTTGTATATGGTACACTCTCTTCACCAAATATGGCAATTCCCAGTGGTATTCCAAGGTTTGCAGTATTTCCAACGAGTGAAGAGATAAGAAATATTGCCCTTTTTTTCTTATCTTTAAAGAGCATTTTGCCTATAGGCAGCATTATGGTAAAAAAGCTTAAAACAATTATGAGATACCATATAGGTGCTTCAAAAATATCAGGCTCAAAAGGTCTTGTTGTCAGTCCCCAGAAGGTTAAAAATGGTTGTAAAATATAGACTGAAACAAGAATCAAAGAGCGTTCTTGCAACTCATTTTTAAAGTGCCATTTGGCTATGCTACCTAGCATAACAAAAAAATAGATACCGAGTATTGAAATTAGTAGTGAAATCATAGCTGAAAGTATAGTATAATCAGAGAAAAAAGTGGGAGGAAAAAATGGAAAAAGATGCAATTATGAAAGAGTTGAAAGCTTATGAAGAGAGACGGAATGAGTTTTATAAGTTTTTAGATGAACATATTCCACAAAATACAAATACAGGAATTTATGATTTCAGCGGTAAAGTTATGCTTGATGCCCAAAAAGTTTATGAACTGTTTCATAAGCTAGATTATCAAGCAAGAAAGATTCGTGGAATTGTTTTTAATGAAATTATAGAAAAGAGTGAAGATTGACACTTCTATTTCTTTTAGTAGCAGCTTTGGCTGGTGCAGTAGTTTTAGTTTATGAAAAGAGGTTAAAAGAAGATGGCATTTCAAAAATGCAAAATTATCTAATGCAGGTAGTGAATGATTCAAAACTTCTTGATAGAGAAAAGATGACCCGTATAATTGACCTCTTTACACAAAACAACTATAAAATAGAAGATATGAAAAAAAATACTCTTATAGTCTCTCGTAGAGAGTTTAGCGTAGGAGCTGCACTTTTGTGGCTCTCGCTTGCTGGGATTGGACTTATTGTCTATTTGGTTTATTACTTTCTAAAAACGCCTGAGTCTCTTAGGGTAGATTTACATACAGGAACTATTCATGCAAATTGATTGTCCTTGTGGTTTAGGTAAAACATATGATGAGTGTTGTGGAAAGTACCATAAAGGAGATGCAGCTCCTACAACAGCTGAAGCATTGATGAGATCTCGATATAGTGCATATGCCATGAAAAAAGTTGATTATATAGTGCATACAGCGCTTGTATTAGACAATAAAACTGCAATAGAAGAGTGGATGGAACGTGTAAAATTTGTAAAACTAGAAATTGTGCGTACTCAACGTGGAAAAGCTCTTGATAAAAAGGGAGTTGTAGAGTTTAAAGCATGGTTTGAAGCTGAAGGTAAAATAGAAGTATTGCATGAAGTTTCAGCCTTTGTCAAACGCAAAGGCCGATGGTTTTATGATGAGAGTAACTCTTTTACACCTTAGCTAGATCTTCAAATGCACGTGCATTTCTAGGTCGGTTAATAAGCAGTTTAGAGTACTCTACCAAATAGTTAAAATATGACTCTACAAGCTCTGGCTCAACATCTTTAGCAAACTCTTGCAAAACTTCACGCCAAGTACCTAGCCACTCATCGCGATGTTTTTCATTTATGCTAAAAGGTTTATGCATTTCAATCTGATCTATATGTCCTATCTCTTCACTGTATCGTTTTGGTCCACCGCTGATTTCTGCAAAATATTTACCGTTGTGACGTTTGATCTTCTCTATCTCTTCTTCCTCTTGTGGAAAAAAGAATGAGATATCACTCTCTACTATTCTGTCATAAAAAATACTTATAACTTTTTTAAATCCTTCATCTCCTCCTATTGCATTATAGAAACGAGGATCAGGTAATGGAATCTCCTCTTCTTTTGGAAGATTATCTGGATCAT
Organism: Hydrogenimonas thermophila; assembly: GCF_900115615.1. NCBI lineage: Bacteria > Pseudomonadati > Campylobacterota > Epsilonproteobacteria > Campylobacterales > Hydrogenimonadaceae > Hydrogenimonas > Hydrogenimonas thermophila. The sequence goes on from NZ_FOXB01000005.1 coordinate 115,979, forward strand.
AAGGTGTAATGACAAGATTCATAAATACTCCTGAATTTATTTTGCGTAACTTTACCATATTAAAAACTATTTTTTGATAAATTGAGAAAAAGATTTTAGGAAAAGTTTAAAAGCATGAAATTTGTAATACTTGATACAGAAACTACTGGTGCAGAAGAGCAAGATCGTATTTGTCAGTTAGCATATATTGTAGCAGTTCCTAATTTGGTAGGAACACAGATAGATGAGGTATATGAAGACTTTTGTAAACCTCCTCTTCCAATCTCTTTTGGAGCAATGGCTGTACATCACATTACCAATGAAATGGTTGAGAAAAAACCTATTTGTATAGAGACAAAAAGTTATCAAAACCTTCAAGAGCTTAACAGTCCGGGAAATGTACTGGTCATTCAAAATGCTCCTTTTGATATAGCAATGCTGGAAAAAGAGGGATTTGTTCCTCAAATGCCTTTAATAGATACACTTCGTTGTCTACGTCATCTATATCCTGATCTTGAGTCACACGGTTTACAGTATGTTCGATATGCTTTTGGTCTCTATAAAAGTGAAGCAAAAGAGGCAAAATCAATTGGACTTAAGATACAGGCACATGATGCACTTGGTGATGTTTTGGTTTTGAAGCTTTTACTTGATTATCTTTTAGCAAAACATAGTGTTGAAGAGCTTGTAGAGTTAACAAAAAAACCTATAATGTATAAAACATTTAAATTTGGTAAATATAAGGGTGAAGATATTATAGAAGTTGCAAAGAAAGATCCAGGTTATTTGGAGTGGATGTTAATGGAAAAGGATGGTGAAGATAGTTTAGATGAAGATTGGAAGTACACACTTCAAAGAGCACTTGAATTAACTGAAGTTGAAGCCGTGTGGCTATTTCCATTTGGCAAATATAAAGGTCAAAGTGTTGAAGAGGTTGCTAAGTTTGATATTGGTTATTTAAGATGGAGCTTAGAAAATATGGATAAACTCTCTGAAGGTATGAAAAAAGCAATTAGAAAGTTTATATAACTATAACGGAAACGTCTTATAACGTTTCCGTAAATTGAAATTACTTCAATCCGTGAATGTACTCTGCAAGAGCTTTGATGTCAGCATCGCTAAGAGAAGCAACTTGACCTTTCATTAGCATTCCCATTCCATGCTTGTTAAGAGTTCCTGCTTTGTATCCTTTTAAATCTTTTTCAATAGTAGCAACATCCATACCTGCGATAACAGCAGATTTTCCAAGAGCATGTTTCTCACCGTGTGCACCATGGCATCCAGCACATTTTTTAAATAGAGCAGCTCCATCAGCCATTGCAAGGCTTGCTGCGCCAGCTAACATAAGAGCAAGAGTAATTTTTTTCATTTTTATCTCCTTTTAAATAATTTTAGTTGTTATAGTAGATTATCTTTGATAAAATCAACTACAATTAGCAAGATGGAACGTTTCCACTGTCATTTGCATATTCATATGAAAAATCATAAAGATCTTTCAAATATTTTTTAAATTTGTCACTAGTGAAAATTTTTGCACCTTTTGGGCATAGTTTACCCATCTCTTCTGCAAATTTTCCATCTTCATAAATCTCTTCCCACTCATCTTGAGAGTGTTTAGCAGCAAACTTTGCACCATTGAATCCACAAAGTTTTTTTACTTTTTTGCTATAGATCTTTTGACCTTTAGCTACATCTGCAGATGCAGAAGTTGCCATGAAACTCATTGCAACAAATCCTGCTGCAACCATTGTAAGTAGCTTTTTCATTTATGCCTCCTAATTTATTAAAGGATATATTTAGATGATATCCTTTAGATACCCACATTGTAAAAAACAATTGTGAAGTAATCGTGGAAATGATTCTATCACAAACTATTTTATTTTACCAAATACTTTGTACTTTTCCCAGTATATATCTATTGCTTTATGTAACTCAATTTCACCAAGTTGTACCTTAGGCATTAATCCATATTGGTTTATTAACTCTTCTGATGCTAGAGACTCCTTTTTTGTAGGGTTTTTTAAAAATTTATATAGAGCCTCTTTAACTCGTCGTTCGCTACTATATTTAAGAAGATAGTTGAAAAAAAATTTATCAATGCTTACAGGAAGTTTTTTATGACAAGGTATACAATTTTTTTCATATACACTATTATCTGCATTTAAATTGATTAAAATAATCAATAAAATTAAATATAATCGTCCCATCTAATGATAACCTCCGATCCTTTCCCTTTTTGAGAGTCTATTTTTATATTTAAGTTATACTCTTTTGCAATCAAGCTAACTATATTAAGACCAATTCCAAAGCCTCCAACAGTTGTATCAAATCGTTTGTAACGACTAAATGCCTCTTTTATCTCTTTTTCATTCATACCTTTACCACTATCTTTAACTATAAGTTTGCCTTCTTCTAAAAAAATAAAAATCTCACCGCCTCTTTTATTGTATTTTATTGCATTGGATAGGAGGTTATCAAACAGTCTGGTAAACTTTCCTTTGTCAATATATAACTTTATATTTAGTTTTATATCAGTTTTAATCAAAATATTTTTAGAATCAGCTAGAATTTTAAAATAGTCTATACGCTCTTTTATTAGCTGACTAATATCAATCTCTTGATTTTGTGAAGCTATTTTATGGTGTAATATTAGGTATGTAAGGTCTTGATAAATATTGCTTATTGTCCTTGCTGCAATTTCAATACGTCTAATCTTTTTTTCCAGTTTTGGATCAAGCTTCTCTTTATCAATCATTTCAATATTGCTCAAAATAGCATTTACCGGTGTATTTAATTCGTGTGTTGTATCTTTTATGAAACGATCAAGCAGATTGATAGCATTTCGCATAGGAGCGAGGAAAAGGCGAACCAGTACAATACCTGCAAGTAAAAAGAGTATGAGCAACAAGCTTGAGTATATAAATATATCTTTCCAAGTTTGAATAAACCATTTGCCATTATTATCGATTTCAACTACAACATATTTTGCACCAAGGTAGTAAGAGTCTAAAATATGAATGTAGTGTATAGCTTTATCTGTTGTGTAGATGACTTTATCTAGATTTACATTCTCATTATCTTTAAGTGTTGAGAATATCTGTACTTTATCGGCATCATAAATGGCTGATCGGTAAAGTGGATTACGTGGATAGGTACGATAACGGTCAAAATATATGTGAAGAAGCTTCAATCCATCTATTAGCTCTTTTGAAAACTCCACAAGTTCTAAACGTTTTGTTTGAAGCATTAAATCTTTTTGTAGTTTATAGTAGATAGTTGATCCTAAAATTACAATGAGCAGTGCCAAAAAAGTATAGAGTCCTAGGAAGCGTATGAGAGTTTGTCTTTCACTCTGGTAAATATTTGTATCCGTATCTTTTAATGCTGACAATTTTCTCTTTTCCTATCACTTTTCGCAAATTTTTAATGTAGGTACGAAGTGCTGATTCGCTTGGTATTTCATCATATCCCCATAACCTATCATAAATGGTTTCGTGAGCAATTACCTCATTTGGATGGCTCAAAAATAGTTTTAAAAGTAATAACTCTTTAGGTTGCAAAGATACAGGTTTACCGTTCATATATAAAGTATTGCTTATAGTGTCATACTCGATATTTTGAGAAATCTTTATAAGCTGACTGTTCTTATGTGAAAAACTTCTTTTTAAAAGTGTTGTAATGCGCAAAAGAAGCTCTTTTAGTGCAAATGGCTTTCGAATGTAGTCATCTGCACCGCTTTCGTATCCTTCTTCTAAATTTTCAATTGAATTTAGTGAAGTTATAAATATTGCAGGTGTATCAATTCCTTGTTTTCTTGCTTCTTTTAAAATTTCAAAACCATTTTTACCTGGAATATTTACATCCAGAAGCAGAAGGTCATAATTGTTTTCATATAGCTTCTCTTCTGCTTCTTCACTGTCAAAAACAGTATCTACTTCAAAACCTTCATCTTCTAAAAACTCTGTTATCGTATCAGATAGATTTGTGTCATCTTCAAGAAGGAATATTTTACTTTTGTGACTCATCTTTTAACTTTTTTAAAACCTTTTTATACTCTTTTTTCTCTTTCGGAGACATTGTCAACTCCCTTTTTTTTAGTTCGTGTAAAATGATTGGTATATTAGTACTCTTTTCATATGCAAGAGAAGCTATGAGCTCTTGCGTACTTCTATCGGAATAATCTATACTCCAAACTATTGTGAAAACAAGAAGTATAGATATTATAAATCTCATTTTTTAGCCTATATGACGTGATACCAGTTGAACAATTTGTCCGGCAGAAAGAGCACCGCTTACCCGATCAACCTCTTGTCCATTTTTAAAAATTATGATAGTAGGAATACCCCTAATGCCAAATGGAGCTGCTAACTGTCCGTACTCTTCTGTATTGACTTTTGCAAACTGTGCTTTTAAAGGGAATTGTGCTGCTGCCTCTTCGAAAGCTGGTGCCATCATACGACAAGGACCGCACCAAGGAGCCCAAAAATCTACTACAACGGGAATATCGCTGTTTTGAATATGTGTATTAAATGTTTGAGGTGTTAGTTCAATAGGATGTGTGTCAAGAAGTGATTGACGGCAATGACCGCAATTTGCTTTATTGTAACTCTCTTTAACTGGAATTCTATTGGTTTTATGACAATGTGGGCATACTATATGAATAGTTGACATGGAATCCTCCTTCTAATTAAAATTTTTTCCAAAATGCTTTACTAAATAGAATAAAAACAGTAAAACACTCTAACCTTCCTACTATCATACCAAAAGAGAATACAAGTTTGTCAATATCACTAAAAAATGAGAAATTTTCAGCAGGACCAACATGAGAAAACCCTGGACCAATATTTCCAACAATTGCTATAGCTCCTGAAATAGATGTCATTGTATCGAAACCTCTTGCATATATGTAAATGCTTAAAAAAACAACGGTCATTGTAAATAGAAAGAAGAACCCAAAAGTAGTAGACAGTACACGCTCTTTTAAGTTCTGTTTATCAATGTAGATGGAGATAAGTGCATTAGGATGCAGGATTCTTTTAAACTCGGCAAAAAGAGTTTTAAAAATTATTACATGTCTAACTACCTTTATACCGCCTGCTGTAGAGCCTGCATTTCCTCCTATTAACATGGCAATAAAAATTATTGCTATTGCAAATTGACTCCATTTCCCATAATCTACTGTAGCAAATCCTGTTGTGGTCATAACTGATGCAATAGTAAAAAATGCATGCTTTGAAGCATCATATATAGTGTCTCCCCAAATTTTTGTATGAACTATTGTGAGGGTTGCTCCTAAAATAAAGAACATTAAAAGATACCATTGAACCTCTTCACTTTTGTACCCGCTGTTATCTTTATAGAAAAATTTCAGATGTGCAAGAAAGTTAATACCTGAAAGTATCATGAAGAATGTAGTAGTCCAGATAATTCCATCATTATTGAATGATCCCAGTGAACTGTTTTTAGTTGAAAAACCTCCTGTAGATATGGTTGAAAAAGCATGATTTATTGCATCAAACCAATTCATTCCAAAAAATTTAAGCAGCAATGTATCTGTTAATGTAAATAGTATATAAACTACCCAAAGACTCAACGCAGTATCTTTAATTTTAGGAGTTAGTTTTTCCATCTGAATACCTGTAGATTCAGCTTTAAAAAGGCTTAAGCTTCCTGTGGGGTTAATCACAGAAAGCAGACCTATTCCAAGAACAATAACTCCCATTCCTCCAAGCCAATGCATTAAACTTCGGTGAAAAAGAATCATATGAGGAAGAGATTCAATATCTTGATAAATTGTTGCTCCTGTTGTTGTAAATCCACTGATTGCTTCAAAAAATGCTGATGCAAATGAGACGTGTGTATATAGCAATAGAGGAATAGCTCCAGCAACACCAAGTAGAATCCACAGAATATTTACAGTAAGGATGCTCTCTCTTATTTTAAGAGTAATTGTATGGTTTCTTAATGTTATCAGTATAATAAGATTTATAAAAATAAATATAAAATCAAAAATCATAAATGTATTGAATGACTCTTTATATATGACTCCTATCAAAATATCTGATAAAAAAAAGATTCCCAGTGTTATACCTATGAAACTGACTAATTTGAAAATACTTTTATAATCCATAAATCCAAACTTTTACTTTAGGTGCTATCTCTTCTGTACAGAATGCAACAATTACATCATTTTCTTGGCACTCAATTTTTTCTGTTAATGGAATCATAAAATCATCACGAAGTAAAAATATTGCTATATTATCTGGTTTTTTTAATGGTTTTATCTTTTTACTCAGCAATTCTGAGCCTAGAAAAATTTTACGTAAATATATAGTGCCTTTACCTCCACAAAATTTTCTTTCCATCACAACACCGCTAGAGTAGATACTCTCTAAAATTGCATTATAAGCACTCATTTTAGGACCTCTTACAACTACAATTCCTAGTGAATGCATTAGATTGTAGTACTCCATCTCATTATTTATAGCAATAACTTTTTGGATACCATGCTCTTTTGCTTCCAAACATTTTATAATATTATATTCATCATTGTTTGTTGCTGCAATCATCATATCTGCGTACTGCAACCCTTCCTCTTCAAACAGAGTTTTTGTGCCATATTTACAGCTTATTGCCATTGCTTCACCTTTAAGCACTTCATCTGCTTTTTCACAAAGAGATAGATCTTTTTCAATAAGTTTTACCTCTTTACCATTATCAATTAGTACTTTTGCAATGGCTACACCAAGTTCTCCTGCTCCAAAAATTACACACCTGTTAATAGTTTGCGGTGTATGAGTTTCAAATTTTTTACATAATGAACCTATTTTTACATCATCTCCAAAAAGATAAACCAAATCTTCTGGCTCTATTGGATCATTTTGCTTAGGTATAAAAAACTTTTTACCTCTTTCAATACCAACTATTGAAAATCCATCAGGAGTAATGGTAGTTGGTTCTGAAATACTAGAGGCTCTGACAGAGATTAGTTTAAAATTTGTATGCTTAAATGATTTTACATTGTTTGCCTTAGGATACTCCATTAGCATAGCAACTGTTTGAGATGTTAATTCCAAAGGAAAAATAGCTTCATCAATTCCGAGTTTTTCCTTAATAGAGCTTTTGGCAAAAAACTGGTTTTTTAGGCGAATAAGTTTTCTTTTTACATCAATTGTATCACCTGCAATCAGTGTAGATATAAGATTTGCTTCATCTACATCTGTTACAGCAATAAAAAGATCAGCCCGTTTGTCAATGAGTTTTTTATAGGTAAGAGGATCTTCAATATCACCATTGATAGGAAGAATGTCCAAGCTTTCTTGTAATCTGCGCAGAGCTTCAGAGTTTTGGTCTATTACTGTAACATTGTGACCAATTGATAGTGTGCGAGATAGATTAAATCCTACTCTTCCTGCACCGGCAATGATAATATCCATATTTAAGAGTTTCCTTTTGTTTTACGTATTTTTTTCTTTTTTAGTTTTTCTCTACGTCTTTTTATACGCTCTTTTATATCTTTAATTCTTCCAATTTCCGTATCTTCAAGATCTACTTCAGTTTTTTCAACTTCTTCTCCTACTGTAACATCTAACATTTCAGATTTTTTCATTGCAAGAATTTGTGATGGAAATACACTTCTATGTCCTGTGATTAAAAAGCTTATAACCGCACTCAATGCAGCATAGTGTGCTATTTCAAGCCCAAAAAGCTCAACTGCCATAATTGTTGCTGCAATAGGTGCATTGGCAGCTCCCGCCAAAACACTTACAAATCCTAGTGCTGCAAATAGTGCAATATGATCATTTCCAACTAATTGACCAAATAGATGTCCGCTTGTAGCACCAATATAGAAAATTGGTGTAATTATTCCTCCGCTTCCTCCTACACCAAGAGTAATTGAAGTAAAGAGAGTTTTGAGTAAAAAAGCGTACCAAGGGATATCTTTTGAAAAGTAAGGATCATGGTTAAGAGTATTCTTTATGGTTTCAAGTCCAAGCCCAAGATATATATCTCCAAAAATCAATGCCAATATTACAAGAAGAACTCCACCTAAAAATGCAACTGTATATGGATGTAAAGGTATTTTTTTAA